>JASHVC010000375.1 GCA_030039655.1 Xanthobacteraceae bacterium
AGCGTGCAGGAGGCTTCGCACGGCGCCGGGCACACGCGCCCGGTGACTTCGGGAAAGTTGTTGGTCGAGTGCAGATTGCGCGCGGCCTCGTCCCATTTTCCGCTGTAGACGAGGTCGTTCCAGTCGGGGATCTGGTTGTTGACCGGGCAGCCCGGCGTGCCGGGCGCCAGCGCGCCCGTGCCCATGCAATAGGGCACCCCGCAATTCATGCAGCGCGCGGCCTGGGTGACGTAATCCTTCTCCGGCAGCGGCAGCACGAACTCGCGCCAATGGCGCACGCGCTCCTCGACCGGTTCGTAGTCGCGGTCCTCACGCTTGTATTCGAGAAAGCCGGTGATCTTGCCCACTTGGCGCTCTACTCTGCCGCGATGGCGGCGGCTTTCAGTTCGTTGAGCGCGCGGCGATATTCGACCGGCATGACCTTGCGGAATTTCGGATACCAATGCTTCCAGTCACCCAGAATTTGCGCCGCGACCGTCGAGCCGGTGAAACGTGCGTGGCGCACGATCAAGTGATGCAGACGATGGGCGTCGAAGGCGCTCAGGTCGGCCATAACGTCGACGAGACCGTGTGCTTCCAAATCGCGTGCCTGGTGGAAGACCCGCGCATTGACACTCTCCTCGCCCGGCATGGGCTCGAGCTCCACCATGGCCATGTTGCAGCGCGTGGCGAAGGTGCCGTCGTCGTCGAGCACATAAGCGATGCCGCCTGACATGCCGGCCGCGAAGTTGCGGCCGGTGCGGCCAAGCACCACCACGACGCCGCCGGTCATGTACTCGCAGCAATGGTCGCCTGCACCTTCGATCACCGCAATGGCGCCTGAATTGCGCACCGCAAAGCGCTCGCCGGCCACGCCGCGGAAGTAGCATTCGCCGTCGATGGCGCCGTACAGCACGGTGTTGCCGATGATGATCGACTCTTCGGGAATGATCGCCGTGTTGGCGGGCGGGCGCACCACGATACGGCCGCCGGACAATCCCTTGCCGACGTAGTCGTTGGCATCGCCCTCGAGCTCGAAGGTGACTCCGCGGGCGAGGAACGCGCCGAAACTCTGGCCCGCCGTGCCGGTGAAGGTCGCGACGATGGTGTCGTGAGGCAAGCCGGCGTGGTCGTAGCGCTTGGCAATCTCGCCCGAGAGCATGGCGCCGGTGGTGCGGTCGGTGTTCCTGATCGGCAGCGCGATGCGCACCGGCGTGCCGCGCTCAAGCGCGGCTTGCGACTGTGCGATCAGCTTGCGGTCGATTATATCGTGGATCTTGTGGTCCTGCTCCTCGCAATTGTAGAGGGCGACGCTCGCCGGCACGTCCGGCTTGGTGAACAGCTTGGAGAAGTCGAGGCCGTTGGCCTTTGCGTGCGCCAGTACGTTGGCGCGGTCGAGCATCTGCATCTGCCCGATCATCTCGTCGAACTTGCAATAGCCTATAGCGGCCATCAGCTCGCGCACTTCTTCGGCGACGAAGAAGAAATAATTGATGACGTGCTCGGGCTGGCCCTTGAAGCGCTTGCGCAGCACCGGGTCCTGGGTGGCGACGCCAACCGGGCAGGTGTTGAGGTGGCACTTGCGCATCATGATGCAGCCGGCGGCGATCAGGGGCGCGGTGGCGAAGCCAAATTCGTCGGCACCAAGGAGAGCGCCGACTACCACGTCGCGGCCAGTGCGAATGCCGCCGTCGACCTGAACGGCAATCCGCCCGCGTAAACGGTTGGCGACGAGAGTCTGGTGAGTTTCGGCGAGCCCGATCTCCCAAGGCGAGCCGGCGTGCTTGATCGAGGTCAGCGGCGAGGCGCCGGTGCCGCCTTCGTAACCCGCGATGGTGACGTGGTCGGATCGTGCCTTCGACACGCCGGCGGCAACCGTGCCGACGCCGACTTCGGAGACAAGCTTTACCGACACATCGCCGTCCGGGTTGACGTTTTTCAGATCGAAGATGAGCTGCGCCAAATCCTCGATCGAATAAATGTCGTGATGCGGCGGCGGCGAGATCAGGCCGACACCCGGTGTCGAATGGCGCACCTTGGCGATGGTCTTGTCGACTTTGTGTCCGGGCAACTGACCGCCTTCGCCGGGCTTGGCGCCCTGCGCGATCTTGATCTGCATCATGTCCGAGTTGACGAGATACTCGGCGCTGACGCCGAAGCGGCCCGACGCCACCTGCTTGATCGCCGAGCGCATGGAATCGCCATTCGGCAGCGGCTTGTAGCGATCGGATTCCTCGCCGCCCTCGCCGGTATTCGACTTTCCGCCGATGCGGTTCATGGCGATGGCGAGCGTGGTATGTGCCTCGCGCGAGATCGAGCCATATGACATGGCGCCGGTGGAGAAGCGGCGCACGATATTCTTGGCCGGCTCGACCTCCTCGATCGGCACGGGCTTGCGTGCGTCGTCCTCGGCCGACTTTATGCGGAACAGGCCACGGATGGTGAACAGATGCTCGGACTGTTCATTGATCAGCCGCGCGTAGTGCCGGTATTGCTCGTAAGAATTACCCCGCACGGCGTGCTGCAGCGCCGAGACCGTCGCTGAATTCCACACGTGCTCCTCGCCGCGCACGCGGAACGCATACTCGCCGCCCACGTCGAGCATGGCGCGATAGATCGGCGCGTCGGAGAACGCATCGCGGTGGCGGCGCACGGCCTCCTCGGCAATTTCGTCGAGGCCGACGCCTTCGATGCGCGTCGCGGTGCCGGTGAAATATTTGGCGACGAAGTCGGACTTGAGGCCGACAGCATCAAAAATCTGTGCGCCGCAATAGGACTGATAGGTGGAGATGCCCATCTTCGACATCACCTT
>JASHVC010000376.1 GCA_030039655.1 Xanthobacteraceae bacterium
GGTGATGATCGACGCGCGCGGCATGCGCTTCGAGACGTTGCGTTATGAATGGGATCCAGCGAACCCGCTGTCGGGCGAGAAGCCGACGATCAAAGATCTATCGGGGCATGCCTAAGCGGCGCACCGCGCTCGTCCGCTTTATCGGACTTATCTCGTACTCAACGTCGGTGCCTCGACATCAAGCCGAGTGGTTGGCAGCGCATATAGCCTTTCGTTGGCTACCTGCCGAGGGTGACTGTATATTTTTTGGCTCACCAGGAATCAGTCAGTTCAGAATTATTCAGAATCGTTTGCTCGTTTGTGCGCCGATAGACTACCCATGCAAACTCTCGACGGATATCATGTGTTTCAAGCTATCCAGTAGGCTCACGCAGCATTGTCTCTCCCTTACGGATGAATTTTGGCCAACAACGATCGTGAGCAATAGTCTCGCGTCGCCCTTTATACTGATATCAAAAAGATGAAGGCTTGGGCCTAAATGATGGCCAGATACTCAGCAGCAATTACGCTCACGGCTTTGGTCCTCGCCGCTGCAGCGCATGTTCCCGGTACGGCGCTCGCCCAAAACACCAAGCGACTCAACGCCGCGTCGGCTTGCGATACATACGCAGCGAACGCTTTGGATCAGCAACGCAGGGGCCCTGGCGTGCCTTTTGACAGATTGGACCCGCAACTAGCGGTCCCGGCATGCGAAGCCGCGGTTCGCCAATTCCCAGATGACGTGAGGCTACATTATGAGCTTGGACGTGCTTACCAAAAAGCCAAGAACTTCGCCGCGGCGATCGAGCAGTATCGAAAAGCTGCCGCAGCAGGTTTCGCCTTGGCTGAGAACAACTTGGGCATCTTGTATGAGACTGGTCAGGGCGTCCCCAAAGACCCCGAGCAGGCCGTGGCTTGGTATCGAAAGGCTGCTGACCAGGGCCTAGCCGGAGCTCAAAACCAGTTGGGCTTGATGTATCAGAATGGTTGGGGCGTCGCTGTAGACTTTGCGCAGGCCACAGATTGGTTTCGCAAAGCTGCAGAACAGGGATTTGCACCGGCTCAAAGCAATCTTGCGCAGCTCGCTAAGCGGGTGAACGATCTCGCCAACATGAGCGCCGCCGAGATCAAGGCGCTCCAGCAGAGGCTAGCGGCCGCGGGCTGCTATCGAGGCGAGATCGACGGGCAAACAAGCTCGTCTCTGCAAGCATCAATCAGCACCTGTCCGTCGCAAGACCCGGTTCTGTGCATTGAGACCGGTATGCATGTGGTAACGATCAGCGGTATCGCCGTCGACCGGGCCTGCCGTATCGCGGCGACGGGCTCGGCCGACAAGACCGTGCGGGTCTGGTCGCTACCCGACGGACGATTGCTGCACACCTTGCGCGTGCCAATCGGACCGGGCAATGGCGGCGCAATCCGTACAACGGCTGTCTCGCCCGATGGGCGCTGGATCGCCGCGGGCGGATGGGATGTGCAAGCGGACACCATCCACGGAAATTACGTCTATGTTTTTGATGCCTCGAGCGGTGCAATGATAGCCCGCGTTGGCCCCTTCGGCGACGTCGTCAGCCGTCTTACCTTCTCGCTCGACGGCCACTGGCTAGCCGCCACGGGCGCCGCTGGAGCCGGTCTTAAGGTGATCGACGCGCAAACCTGGCGGATTGCAGCGGAGGATAAGAACTATGCTGATTTTACTTTCGGGGTCGCGTTTGCGCCGGACGGTCGCCTCTACACGGCCTCTGACGGCAAGCTCAGACAATACGGGCCTGCGCCGGATTTCAGAAAAGAGCGCGAGATCGCGACCAAGGGTGGCAAGGTGCCAAATTCGGTCGCGATTGATCCACGTGGCCAGCTGGTCGCCGTAGGCCTCTTTGATTCGACGAAGATCGATTTTTACGACGCGTCCACGCTCGAATTTCGATTCAACGCCGATGTCACAGGGGTCCACGACAGCGTTCTGAGTGGGGTCGCCTGGAGCAAGGACGGCGAGCATCTCGTCGTCGATGGGAAATTTCAGATCCTAAGCAGGGACGGTGACCTGAAAACACCGCTCCTAACCTTCGACCGCAACGGACGGCGGATCGGCGGTGCCTCACCGCTCGGCGACATGATCATTGGTGATCTGCAGCCTTGCGGCGATGCCATGGCGGTCACCAAAGGGTTCGCCGATCCCGCTTTCGGGCTCGTCGAGGGCAATGGCTCGATCGGTCTGTGGAAGACCGGCGTTGCCCCTGATATGCGCGACAAGCTCAGCGAAGCCTTCACAATTGCACCCGATGCCAAGCAAATCCGGATCGGCCTGGGAGATGGCGCAGAGGATCCAGTTGTCTTTGATCTCGGGCAGGCGGCGGTCACGACTCCGAACGCTGTGTCGGGCTTCAATGCGCCGGTGATCGAAGGATTGCCGATCAGCAACTGGCTGAACAACAAAAGATCCCAACATTACAATGTCCCGACGTTCGCTGGTAAGCCGATCCCACTCGAACCATATGAACAGTCCCTATCTCTCGCTATCCGCGCCGACCGGACCGGGTTCGTCCTCGGCACCGGGTTTTGGCTGCGCGCTTTCGATGCCCAGGGCCGACAACTCTGGACTCAGGGCGGCGGCCGCATCAGTTACGGCGTCAATCTCTCTTCGGACGGCCGCATCGTCGTTGTGGCATGTGACGACGGCACCATCCGCTGGCATCGCTGGTCAGACGGCAAGGAGTTGCTTGCACTGTTCATCAATCGCAAGACCAAGGCCTGGGTCGCCTGGACGCCGACCGGCTATTACATGGCCTCGCCCGGCGGCGAGGACTTGATCGGCTGGCACCTCAACCGCGGCTGGAACCAGGCGGCTGACTTCTTCCCCGCCTCGCGTTTCCGCGAACGCTTCAACCGGCCCGATATCGTCCAGCTTGTGCTCGCCACTCTCGACGAGGATGCCGCGATCAAACAGGCCAACGAGATCGCTCGGCGCAGAGAAGATACGCGGCCGCTCATCGACCACCTGCCGCCGATCATCCGCATCGCCGCTCCTTCTATCGATGCGCATGTGCAGAACGGTGCAGTGACCCTGGAGTATGTGCTGCGTTCACCTTCGGGTAAGCCGGTCGAGGGCATCGATCTGCTCATCAACGGCCGGCCGGTGAAGTCATTCGGCCTGCCGATCAAATCACTCTCGCCCGATGCCGAGAGCACTGGCTCCATTCCGGTCACCCTGACCCAGCACGTCAGCGAAGTCGGACTGATCGCCCGGAGCGGCGATCTGGCGAGCCAGGCCGTGCAGATGGAGGTCACGTGGGACGGCGCGCCCGAAGTCACCCGCAAACTCCATGCGCTGGTGGTGGGCGTCAGCGATTACGCCGATCCGGCGATGGCGCTCAAATATGCCGCCAAGGACGCCGACGATTTCGCCAAGGCGCTGCAGGATCAGAAAGGTCTCTACTATGCCGATGTCGAGACCCGCGTGCTCACCGACCGCGCGGTCACCCGCGCGAGCGTGATCGAAGGCCTCGAATGGCTGGAGAAGATGGCGACCGACCCCAACGACGTATCGGTGCTCTTCATCGCCGGTCACGGCACGACTGACGAGAAGCAGACCTATTGGTTCTACACAGCCGACGCCAACGACGACACCTTGCGCATCAACGGCGTGTCGCAGGACGAGCTGCGCAAATCGCTGCAGGGACTGCAGGGGAAGGTCTTATGGTTCCTCGACACCTGCCATGCCGGTACCGCGGCCAAGCGCCGACCAGTCGACGTCAACGTGTTGGTCAACACGGTGAGCGCCAGCGAGAACGGCGGCGTTGTCGTGTTTGCTTCTTCGACTGGGCGGCAGGCATCAGTGGAGAGCGGCGACTTGGGCAACGGCGCTTTCACCAAGGCGGTGATCGAAGGCATCGCGCTCGGCAAAGCGGTGCGTCCCGACGGCTTCATCACCACATCGAGCCTCGACACATATTTGGAGTATCGGGTCGGGCAGTTCACCGACAACAAGCAGACCCCGGTAATGGAACGCCCGCCGGAGGAGCCGGATTTTGCCATCGCCGAAATGCGGAAATGAA
>JASHVC010000377.1 GCA_030039655.1 Xanthobacteraceae bacterium
TGAGGCCGGCACCGACTATGCGCCCGGACAGGAGCCGCCGGAAATTCTCGATATCTTCGCAGCAACCGCCTACGCGGATCAGCGCTTCGTCTGGAACGGCCTTAAGGCTGTCTACGGCCCGAAGCCCGGTAACGAGCCCGACCAACGCCGGCGCGTGCGCTATCCTGCCGGCCGCGTCATCGGTGGCGGCTCCTCGATCAACGGCATGGCGGCCAATCGCGGTTTGCCGTCGGACTATGACGCCTGGGCCAAAGCCGGCGCTGCCGGCTGGGACTGGAACGGTGTGCTGCCTTTCTTCAAGAAGCTCGAAACCGACAGCGACTTCGACGGCCCTCTGCACGGCAAGGACGGGCCGATCCGCCTGCAGCGTTATGCACCCGAGCGCTGGCCCGGCTTCACGCACGGCGTCATGAAGGCCATCGAAGAGGCGGGCTGGTCGAACATCGCCGACCAGAACGCGCGCTTCGACGACGGCTTCTTTCCCGTCGCCTACAGCCACACCGACACCGTGCGCATGGGGGCAGCTTGGCGTTACCTGACCGCCGAAGTGCGGCGCCGGCCGAACCTGAAAGTGATGGGCGCGACACGGGTCGACCGCCTACTCTTCGACGGCATCCGCTGCACCGGCGTCTACGTGCGCGGACCGGACGGCGACCGCGAGATTAGGGCGCGCGAGGTCATCGTCTCGTCCGGCGCCATCCATTCGCCGGTGCTGCTCATGCGCAGCGGCATCGGCGCCGCCCACGAGTTGCGCGCGCAGGGCATCGCGGTGGTGGCCGACCGCGGCGGCGTCGGCAAGCACCTGATGGAGCACCCAGGCGTCAACTTCGGCTGCTTCCTAAAACGCCCTGCCCGGCTGCCAGGCGAACTGCGGCGGCAAATGTTCGCCGGCCTACGCTGGTCGTCAGGCCTCGCCGGCTGTCCGCCGGGCGACATGTATGTGATCCCGACCAACAAGGCGCAGTGGCACGCTATTGGCCAGCGCCTCGGCATCATCATGATGTGGGTCAACCGCTCGTTCTCGATCGGCGAAATCAGGCTTTCGGGGCCTGCCATCGACGCGCCGCCCGACATCGACTTCAACATGTGCTCGGACGAACGGGACATGGTGCGCCTCGTCAAAGGCGTGAAGCTTTTGGCGAAACTGCAAGCGCATCCAGCCGTGCAGAACGGCGTCGAGGAGGTTTTCCCGATCAGCTTCTCGGCCCACGCGCAGAAGCTCGCGATGTACAGCCGCTGGAACGCACTGCAGACTTTCGTCGGCGCGCAGGCAATGGACGCTTCCGCCACCGTTCGGCGCGCCATCATCCGCGCCATGATCGCGGACGCCCCCTCGGTCGACGACCTCGTTAATGACGAGGAGACCTGCCGCTCCTGGATCCGCTCCGCCGTGCTCGGCCACTATCATGCGTCGTGCACCTGCCGCATGGGCAGGAAGGACGATCCGCTCGCCGTCACTGATGCATCGGCGCGCGTCTACGGCGTCGAGGGCCTGCGCGTGGCCGACGCTTCGATCATGCCCAGTGTGCCGTGCGCCAACACCAACTTGCCAACCATCATGATCGGCGAGAAAGTGGCGGCGATGATATTGGACGAACTATAACGAACTCAACAAACAAACGCCTCGGGAGGAAACGATGTCGAGGTCGCTGGACCGTGTCGGACGGCGTCTTTGCTTGGTAGCCATCGCGCTGGCCAGCACAATGCTTCTGCTGCATCCCTGCACTGCCGTCGCACAGACGGACGCCGCGGCTGGCTATCCCAAGGCGCCGGTCAAGATGATCGTCGGCTTCGCGCCCGGCGGCTCCAACGACATCGTCGCGCGCGTGATCGCCGACAAGCTCAGCGCGCGCCTGGGCCAATCGTTCGTCGTGGAAAACAAGCCGGGCGCGGGCGGCACGATCGCGGCCGAGTTCGTTGCCCACGCAGCGCCGGACGGCCTCACGTTGCTGGTCGCACCAGCCGGATTGATGGTGGTCAATCCGGCCGTCTATGCGACGCTGCCTTACGATCCGCTGACGAGCTATGAGCCGATTTCGAATGTCGTGCTCTATCAGCTTGTCCTGTCCGTCAATTCGTCGATGCCGATCAAGTCGGTCCAGGACCTTATCGCGTGGGGCAAGGCTCACCCGGACAAGGCCAACTACGCCAGCACATCGGCGATCTTTCAGCTCACCTCGGAGCTGTTCAATCTGAAGACCGGCTCGCATTTCCAATATATCCCGTTCAAGGGCGGCGCCGATATCGTCACCGCCGTCATCACCGGGCAGGCGACCATGGCATTTGCCGATGCCGCGCCGGCCATTCCTCAGTTCAAGGCCGGCACGCTGCGCCCGCTGGCAACCACGGGCGCGACGCGCCTGCCCGAGCTTCCCGACGTTCCGACACTCGCCGAGGTCGGCATCGACGGCGTCGTGGTGGAAGGTTTCATTGGTCTCGCCGCGCCCAAGGGCACGCCGGAGCCGATCGTGAAAAAGCTCGAGGCCGAAGTCATGGCAATCACCAAGCTGCCCGACGTCGCGCAACGCATGCGCGATCTCGGCCTCATTCCTGACGGGAGCACCGCGGCCACGTTCCACGACCGCGTCGCCCGTGACATTCCGAAGTACACGGCCGTCGCCAAGGCCGCGGGGATTAAGTTCGATTGAGGGTGTCCCAGATGTCGTCAGCCGCTCGGCCGATAGCGCCGACAAGTTGGCGTCTTGCTTGACATTTATTGGGGGTACAATTAAATGAAGATCACCTTCGATCCGGCGAAGCGTGATCTGACACTCAAGTTTCGCGGACTGGATTTCGCGCGAGCAGGCGAGGTGTTTGCTGGCCGTACGGCAACGGTCGCGGATGACCAGCGCGACCATGGCGAGATACGATTTATAACCGCCGGCCATCTCAACGGGCGTCTGGTGGTAGTGGTTTGGACGCAGCGGGGCGAGGCCCGCCGCATCATCTCGATGAGACACTGTCATGCCAAAGAAGAAAAAATCTGGCACCGCCGCATGGGTTGATGCGGACGATGCGCCCGAGCTGACGGATGAGTTTTTTGACCAAGCCGAAATCCGCGATGGTGAAAAGATCATTCGCCGCGGTCGGCCGCCATTGCTGAATCCCAAACAGGCGGTGAAACTCCGTCTCGACGCGGACGTTCTATCTGCTTATCGAAAGACCGGCCGCGGCTGGCAGACGCGGATCAACACGGATTTGCGCAAGGCGCGGAAGCTGAAGGCGGGATGAGAAAACAGCCCGGGTTAAACGGTACGAAATCCTGGATAAACAGCCGGGTTTCATTTCAGTCATCCGGACAACGCTTGCTGGCGCTGTAGTTGCGCGCGATAGCGCGGCACGATCAGGAGCGCCACGATCAGACCGACCACGAGCGGCGCGGCGGCGATCAAAAAAATCCGCTGCGCCGGCCAGTGGGCGCCGAACGCCATGCCGCCGAGCAGCGGCCCGAGAGCACCGCCGATCCGCGCGACGGCGAAATTCGAGCCGATGCCCCACGAGCGAATGTAGGTCGGATAGATATTCGCCTCGGTGGCGATGTTGCCGAATTGCAGCCCGAGCAGGCAGAAGCCGGCACTGGCGACCAATGCGATCAGCGCCACGGGCGGGAGTCCCGGAGTGCCGATGCCGATCACGATCGGTATGCCGCAGGCAAACAGGATCGGCACCGGCAAGAAACCGACGCGGTCGAGAAAACGCATCGACAGCAGGCCGGCCGCCGTGCCGCCGAACTGGAACAGCGCCGTCGCGATGGCGGCCTGTTCGACCGATACGCCGGAACTCGACAGCACCGTGGGCATCCACTGATTGATGAAATAGAACACCATCAGACAGACCAGGTTTGACACCCAGTAGAGCGGGGTCAGCACCGCGAGCGGCCCCTCAAGCAAAGCGCCGAGCGAGAAGCGTGCTTTATTCTCTTCCCCGGAGATGATGAACTGCGTCGCGGACCCGATCTGTAACGCCGGATCGAGCCGTTGCAGCAACGCGACGAGCTCATCGCGCCGGCCGGGCTGCAGCGTCAGGTATTTGACCGACTCCGGCAGCGCGAACAGCAACACCGCGGCGACCACAAGCGGTGCAAGCCCGCCGACCCAGAACAGTATGCGCCAGCCGTGAACCGCCATGAACTTGGCGGCGATCAGGCCGGGTATCCCACCACCGAAGGTCACGCCGCTGAACATCAGGATCACCATGGTGGCGCGCGCGTTCTTCGGCGCGAATTCGTTGATGAGCGACACCATAATGGGCAACGTGCCGGCGAGCGCGACGCCAGCCAGAATGCGCGTGACCACGAGCTGATTGAGCGAGGCGGTGGCGACGGCCGCCAGCGAAAACAGGCCGAAGGCAAACGCGCCGGCGACGATGACGCGCTTGCGCCCGAAACGGTCGGCGAGATAACCGAGCAGCGGCGGCCCGAACAGGCCAGCGGCCAGCGAACTCGACAGCAGGACGCCGAGCTCCGGCCCGCGCAGACCCCATTCCTTGATCAAGCCCGGCCCGGCGAAGGCCGCGGCGCCCAGGTCGTAACCGTCGGTCATCATCACCAGAAACGCCAGCACCACCAGGCGGACGTTGAAGGCGGTGATCTTCTGGCGGTCCAGCACCGCCGTGACGTCGACGGTCGCGTCGCTCATGGCATCCCCTACCCTTGATGGCCGTTTCTTGGGCGGCGACCTTAGCGCGGATGGCGGTCGGTGTCGCAATAGCCCTGCGCACGCGGGGAGAAATGAAGCAAAGAATCCCGTTCTCGCGGCGGCTACTTTTCATCCTTCCCCGCTTCGCCGGGGCGGGCAAACATCATCGCTCTCACGGCGCGATTTTTGTTCGCGCACTGCGAGTTTTCAGAACGCGCCCCTCAAAAGGTCTTTCGCGTCAATCGAGCGGGGCTCTCTCTTGTTCCCTTCGCCGCTGAAGCAAAAGGAAGCGGAACGCCAGAAGGCGCAAAGTCCGAAAACCTCCGCAACTCGCGTTGCGGCGCGCGCCTTGCAAAGCGCGCACGCCTTCCGGCGTCCCACTGCGGCTCTCGCCAAAGGGACTTTCGTCGCCCAAGGCTCAGCGTTAGGCCATG
>JASHVC010000378.1 GCA_030039655.1 Xanthobacteraceae bacterium
CAACATCATGCCGCCGTTCCTACCGGGCGGGCTCGACGATTTCGTCGATATGGTGATTCCGGAACTGCGCAGGCGCGGGCTGTTCCGCAGCGAATACGAGGGGAAGACCTTGCGCGAGAATCTCGGCCTCAAGCGGCCGGAGAGCCGCCATGCGGCACCGCCGCGTCCGCGCGCCGCCTCGGGAGGGTCGTTGTGATCAATGTCATAAGGCTTGGGCACGCTACGCTGACAACGCCCGACATCGACCGGCAGATCGCCTACTACACTGAGGTGGTGGGCCTTGCGCTGGTCGAGCGCAGTAAGGATCGCGCGTACCTCGCCTGCAAGCTTGGCCTGGAGGCCATTGCGCTCGAGCCCGGCAAAGGCAACGCGCTCTCACGCATCGCTTTTCAAGTCGCGCCGGGCACCGATCTTGGCGACGTGTCCCGCGCACTCGCCAAAGACGGCGTGAAGTGCGAACGGCGTAAAGGCATCTCGCCCGGCGTCGCCGAAGCGGTAGTGTTCACCGACCTCAAAGGCACGCAGGTCGAGATTTTCTCCGATTATGCTTTTGCCCGCGATGACGGCCGCACGGCCGGCATCATGCCGCTCAAGCTCGGCCATGTGGCGTATCGGGTCGACGATGTGCAGAAGACCGTGAAATTCTACTGCGACGTGCTCGGCTTCCGCGTCTCCGACTGGCGCGACAATTCCTTCTCCTTCCTGCGCTGCAACACCGACCACCACACGGTCAATTTCGTCTATGACGCCGAGCCGCAGCTCCACCACATCGCTTTTGAGGTCAAAGACTGGGCGGAAATCCAGCGCGCGGCAGAGACATTGGCGAAGCACGATATCCATCTGGTCTGGGGGCCCGGCCGGCACATCATCGGACACAATATCGCGATCTATCACCGCAACGCTGACAAGGTTCGCGTCGAGTTCTTCTGCGAGATGGACCAGATGCAGGATGAGAGTCTCGGCTACTTCGATCCACGGCCTTGGCATCAGGATCGGCCACAGCGACCGAAAGTGTGGGGACCGGAAACGCTGCGCAACTATTGGGGCTATGGCTCCGAGCGAGTCATTCGCGGGTATCAGACCATCGAATAGGATGTAGAATGTAGCCTGCATAAGCGAAGCGAAATGCAGGGAACGATAGCGCGGTTCGCGCGCTGACCCCGGATTTCGCTGCGCTCATCCGGTCTACGGCAATAACGGCTAAGGAGGAAAATCGTGAAAGTCTGCATGTTCCACCTGATGCCGTATCGCGATTTGCCTGACGATTTCCAGCAGCGTTACAAATCGGCATTTATCGACCCGCTGTGGTTTGACGTGGCCGATTCCGAAAAGGTCGGCCAGTATTACAACGCCACCCTCGATGAACTGCTCCATGCGGCGAAAGCCGGATTCCACGGCCTGTGCACCAATCAGCATCACCAGAATGTCTACGGCTTCATGGCCAATCCGAGCCTGATGGGTTCGGTTCTGGCCAAGGGGACCAACGGGCAGAACATCGCCGTCATTCAGCTTGGCTCGACACTGCCGTCCACGTCGCCACCCACCCGCATCGCTGAAGAGTACGCGATGCTCGATTGCATCAGCGGCGGGCGGCTCATCGCCGGCTTTCCCACGGGGCTACCCACGGACGCCACGATCTCCAACGCCGTCGTGCCGGTCGATCAACGCGAGCGCTTCCGCGAGGCATTGGAGCTGGTCACCAAGGCGTGGTCGGCGCGGGAAATCTTCGCCTGGAACGGCAAGCACTTTCAGCTCGGAATGGTGAACCTGTGGCCGCGGCCGATCCAACAGCCGCATCCGCCCATCTGGATTCCGGGCTCGGGCATTTCCTCGACGGCCGAATATGTGGTCGGACTCGATCACTGCTTCTGCCATCTCAGCTACTACGGCGCCAAAAATGCCACGGCGGTGACCGACCGCTATTGGGAACTTGCCGCGAGCAAGGGCCGTGACGACAATCCCCATCGGCTCAGCTTCCTGCAGCTTATCGGTGTCGCCGACAGCGATGCAGAAGCCGAGGACATCTACGGTCCGCACGCCGAATATTTCTTTCACAAGCTACTCTACACCCCGCAGTACTATCAGCAGATTCCAGGTTGCCTCGAATATCCAGCGCTGGTGCAAGCGCTGCGGCACAATCCCCGCGCTGAAGTCAAGCTTAGCGAGCTCAAGGCCAAAGATTTGTACGAGCGTGGCTTCGTCATGGTGGGTAGTGCCAAAACCGTGCGCGAGCAGCTTATGGAGTATATGAAGCGCCTCCGTGTCGGCCATCTCCTGACGCTGCTGCATTTCGGCTCGATGCCGACCGAACTGTGCAAGCGGAATATCGATCTGTTCGGGCGTGAGGTGCTGCCGCATCTCGCTCCGCTGTGGGATGACGAATACGAGGACCGCTGGTGGCCGCAACGGCTGCGCGCCAAGCGGCCGGCCCCGGCCATGGCCGTCGCCTGAGAACGGCGGAGCTGCATCATGGCGGGGCCCGAGTTGCGCCGAATCCGGTTGTGGCAAGACCGGATCGAAACCGAAGTTGAGATCGCGGGCAGGGGACCTGCGCTTGTCTACCTGCACGGCCCGTGGGGGCTCAATCCCGACCGCGCCTTCGTCGCCCGTCTTGCGGGTACTCACACCGTCTATGCACCGCGGCACCCCGGCACTACGCCCGGCGATCCGAACGGCGTTCACGCGTTCAACGATTGGCTCGACCTCCTCGTGTATTACGGCGAGTTGCTTGATCGTTTGCAGCTCCACGGGCCGACGACTTTCGTCGGCCATTCGTTCGGCGGTCTGGTCGCGGCGGAATTGGCGGCTATGTCGCCGACGTCGGTCGGCAAACTGGCACTGATCGATCCGGTCGGGCTTTGGCGCGATGACCTTCCGGTCAAGAACTGGATGGTGCTCAGCGATATCGAGCGCCGGCCCTCGCTCTTCGCCGACCCAAAGGGGGAGGCCGCGCAACAGTTCTTTGCTACTCCGAGCGATCCGGGCGAACGCGTCGACGTGCTGGCGCAATTCGTCTGGTCGCAGGCTTGCACGGGCAAGTTTGTTTGGCCGGTGCCGGACCGAGGACTCAAGCATCGCATCCATCGTATCGCCGCGCCGACCCTGATCGTCTGGGGCGACAGCGATCGCATCATCGCTCCGGATTACGCCAAGGAATTCGCCAAGCGGATTGCGGGGGCGCGGGTGCAAATGATCGCCAAGGCAGGTCACTTGCCGCAGCTTGAGCAGCCCGAAGCGGTCGCCAAGGCGCTATTGGGCTTTCTTGCCGGATAGCGCAGCCGCTCGGGTCCGTTCAAATACACGATGTCGTGAGCGCGCCGCGCAGCCCCTCCAAGGCAATTGTGATTGGCGCGGCATTCCGGGAATGGCCTAAAAGTCCATTCTATCGGGGCCGAACCACGTCGGACGGCGCGGATATATGGAGGCACCAAATGGCCAGCAGAATCTCATCGGGCTTGCGCACATCGCTTTACGCGGCCTTCGGAGCGATCGTTCTTGCGGCCATCTTTGCTCTTGTGAAGACGCCGCTGAGCCAAGCGGCCGAGCCCGCCGTGACTATACCGGCGCCCGTGCTCGATATGCCTGCGTCTCCTAACAGCGGGCCGCTGACCATCGTTTTGGCCGGCGGGTGCTTCTGGGGCGTCCAAGGGGTGTTTGAGCACACCAAGGGTGTCACTCAGGCGGTGTCAGGATATTCCGGCGGCAAGAAAGAGACTGCGCATTATGAGATGGTCGGCACCGAACAGACCGGCCACGCCGAGTCGGTGCAGATCACATACGATCCGCAGCAGATCTCCTTCGGAAAGATTTTGCAGATTTATTTTTCGGTGGCGCACAATCCGACCGAACTCAACTATCAGGGCCCCGACAGCGGCCCGTCCTATCGCTCGGCGATTTTCTACGCTAACGATGAACAGAAGCGCGTCGCCTTGGCCTATATTGCACAGCTCGACAAGGCGCACGTTTTCCCCGCGGCAATCGTGACCAAGCTTGAAGCTCTCACCGGCTTCTACCCAGCCGAGACCTATCACCAGGACTTTTTGGTCCTGCACCCGACTTACCCGTACATCGTGTTCAACGATCTGCCGAAGGTCGAGAATCTGAAGCGCTTGTTCCCGGATTATTACCGTGAGGCGCCGGCGACCGTGCTGGCGTCGAGCAGAGCTACTCAGTAAAACCACGAACTTTTTTAGTTGCCACAATTTGTAGAACGCGCGCGGCGCGGACATTTGTGCGCCGCGCAAACGCGACTCCGCGTGACACAGCGCGCTATCGACGCTGTGCTGTGCTGCACCGCATCTAAAATGGAACTCGCAGCAACAGTGTGACAGGTTGCGACCTACGATCTATAGCCAGCGCTGTCGCCCAGGCGTATCGTTATTTGGTGGGGACGGACCGTTCAGAAGTCCGCTCTGTGTGGGTTGAGGAAACGTCAGTGGAGGTACGCCATGGCTATGGCAACGGCGACTTTTGGGGCACTGCCCGAGGCGGAACATAGCGCGCAACTGCGAAAGGCAGTGATTGCATCGACCGTCGGCACGGCAATCGAGTGGTACGATTTCTTTCTCTACGGCACCGCGGCTGGTCTGGTCTTCGGCAAACTTTTCTTTCCTAACCAGGATCCGCTATCGGCAACGCTGCTTTCGTTCGGAACCTATTTCGTCGGCTTCGCGGCGCGGCCGGTCGGCGCCGCGATCTTCGGCCACTACGGCGATCGTATCGGCCGCAAGGCGACGCTGATCGCCACGCTCATGTTCATGGGCCTGGCGACGTTCTTCGTCGCTTTTGTGCCGACCTACACGTCGATCGGCATCTGGGGTGCGATCATTCTCACCGTCCTGCGGGCTCTGCAAGGCATCGGGGTCGGTGGCGAGTGGGGCGGCTCGGTGCTGCTGGCAATGGAGTGGTCCCGTACCCGCGGGCAGCGCGGACTGGTGGCCTCATGGCCGCAATTCGGCGTTCCCTGCGGCTTGCTGCTGTCGACGCTGGCCGTCGCGGTATTCAGTGCGTGGCTAACCGGCGATCAGTTCACGGAGTGGGGCTGGCGTATTCCGTTCGCACTCTCGATCGTGCTGGTCGGCATCGGTTTATGGATCCGGCTTGGCATTCTCGAAACGCCGGTGTTCCAGCAGCTCGTCGACACCAACAAGATCGAGAAGGCGCCGACTGTCGAGGTCATCAAGAAGCAGCCCAAGGAGATCATCCTCTCGGCGCTGCTGCGGATGTCCGAGCAGGCTCCCTTCTACATCTTCACAGCGTTCGTCTTTTCCTACGCTGTCGGCACGCTGAAGATGGACCGCACCTTCATCCTGACTGCGGTGGTGGTTGCGGCCTGCGTATCGTTCTTCACGATCCCGATCGCTGGTCACCTGTCGGACAAGATCGGCCGCAAGAAGATGTACCTGATCGGCGTCATTACGATGGGCATCTACGGCTTCATCTATTTCGGCTTGATCGACTCGTTGGCGCCGGCGGCGGTCTTTATCGCTATCGTCTTGTCGCTGATCCCGCATGACCTGCAGTACGGGCCGCAGGCAGCGCTCATCGCGGAGTCGTTTACGCCGCGGCTGCGCTACAGCGGCGCATCTCTGGGCTATCAGCTGGCGTCGATCATTGCCGGTGGCCCGGCGCCGATCATCGCCACCTGGTTGTTCGCCACTTACAAGACCGGCTATGCGGTCGCGATCTACATTGCCGCCTGCGCCGTTATCAGCCTGATATCGGCGGCGTTGATGCCCGACTACACCGGCAAGGATATTTCGGACACCGCGTACAGCGATGACTAACGGAGCTTCAGAGGCGTCGTTCCGGGGCCGGGCCGACAGGGCTCGCGCCCCGGAGCTTTCTTAAAGTACTGCACCGCTCTGCGGGTCGATCAGGTGCATGTGGTCCATCTTGGCAAAGAGTCGCATGGACTCGCCCGGTCCGGCGGCGCTGCCGGGCTCGACCCGGCCGCACACTTCCTGACCATCCAGGCGGAAGAATACCATTGTCTCCATGCCCATCGGCTCTACGACGTCCAGGGTGGTGGAGAATTCGCAGTTGGCATCGCCGTCGCTCCGCCGCGGTTCGGTGATGTGCTCGGGCCGCAGCCCGAAGATGAGTTCCTTGCCGTTGAGCACCTGATAACGCGTTGAGCGCGACGAGGGCACTGGAAGGCTGATGGCGTCGGAGATGCGCACGCGCAAGCCCGTGCCGTTCCCTTCCAGCCGGCAACGCATGAAATTCATGGCCGGCGAGCCGATGAAACCGGCGACGAAACGCGTCTTCGGCTGATGGTAAAGCTCCTGCGGCGTTGCGAGCTGCTCGATGATCCCGTTGTTCATGACCACGACGCGATCAGCGAGCGTCATCGCCTCCACTTGGTCGTGGGTGACGTAGACCGTGGTGGTCTTCACCATCTGATGCACGCGCTTGATCTCGGTACGCATCTGCACGCGCAGCTTGGCATCGAGGTTGGACAGCGGCTCGTCGAACAGGAATACCTTGGGATCGCGCACGATGGCGCGGCCCATGGCGACGCGCTGACGCTGGCCGCCCGACAGGGCCTTGGGCTTGCGGTCGAGAAGAGCGGTGATGTCGAGAATGCGCGCGGCGTCGTCGACGCGCTTGCGGATCTCGTCCTTGGGAAACTTACGCAGCTTCAGACCGAACGACATATTTTCGAACGCCGTCATGTGCGGATAGAGCGCGTA
>JASHVC010000379.1 GCA_030039655.1 Xanthobacteraceae bacterium
CTGCCGTTCATCACGGCGGATGCGTCGGGACCGAAGCATCTGACCATGAAGCTCACCCGCGCGAAATTCGAAGCGCTGGTGGACGACTTGGTGCGCAAGACCATCGAACCCTGCAAGCAGGCGCTCAAGGATGCCGGCCTTTCGGCGGCCGAGATCAACGAGGTCGTCCTGGTCGGCGGCATGACGCGCATGCCGAAGGTGCAGGAAGTCGTCAAGCAATTGTTCGGCAAGGAGCCGCACAAGGGCGTCAACCCCGACGAAGTCGTTGCGGTCGGCGCGGCCATTCAGGCCGGCGTGCTGCAGGGCGATGTCAAGGACGTTCTGTTGCTCGACGTGACACCGCTGTCGCTCGGCATCGAGACGCTGGGCGGCGTGTTCACCCGATTGATCGAACGCAACACCACGATCCCGACCAAGAAGAGTCAGGTGTTCTCCACGGCCGAGGACGGACAGACCGCGGTGACCATCCGCGTGTTCCAAGGTGAGCGCGAGATGGCGGCCGACAACAAGATGCTCGGCCAGTTCGATCTCATCGGCATTCCGCCGGCGCCGCGCGGCGTACCGCAGATCGAGGTCACCTTCGACATCGACGCCAACGGCATCGTCAATGTTTCGGCCAAGGACAAGGGCACCGGCAAGGAGCAGCAGATCCGCATCCAGGCGTCGGGTGGCTTGAGCGAGGCCGACATCCAGAAGATGGTCCGCGACGCCGAGGCGCACGCAGAGGACGACAAGAAGCGCAAGGCGCAGGTCGAAGCGAAGAACCACGCCGAGGCTCTGGTCCACACCACCGAGAAGGCGCTGTCCGAGCACGGCTCCAAGGTCGGCGAGGGCGATCGGCGCGCGATCGAGAACGCCATCGCCGACCTCAAGGAAGCCTTGAAGGGCGACGATGCGGCTGCGATCACCGCCAAGACCGGCACGCTGCAGCAAGCTGCGATGAAGCTCGGCGAGGCGATGTACAAACAAACCGCCGAGCAGCCGTCGGGTGAGCCCGGGGCTGAGCCCAAGAAAGACGACGTCGTCGATGCCGAGTTCACCGAGGTAGACGACGACAAGAAGAACAAGAAATCGGCTTGATCCGGCGAGACTGGAATGCCGCTTCACGACGTCAAAACAGCACCCCTTGTCCCAAGACGGGGGTGCTTGTTTTTGTGCGGGCGTGCGGTGGCGTGCAATGATTGGGCATCATCAGGGACAGAATGATGGCCAAGCGCTGCTATTACGAAGCACTTTCAGTCGAGCGCACCGCGAGCGACGGTGACATCAAGGCTGCCTTTCGCAAGCAGGCGATGCTGTGCCATCCGGATCGCAATCCCGGCGACCACACCGCCGAAATTCGCTTCAAGGAAATCAACGAAGCCTACGAGGTCCTTAAGGACGCTGACAAGCGCGCGGCCTACGATCGCTTTGGCCACGCCGCATTCGAGCACGGCGGTCCCGGCACTGCAAACGGCTTTGGAGCCGACTTCGCCACGACTTTCTCGGACATTTTCGACGATCTTTTTGGCATGGGCGGCGGCCGTCGCGGCCGCGGCTCCGGCCGCGAGCGTGGCGCTGATCTGCGCTACAATATGGAAATCGCGCTGCACGAAGCCTTTGTGGGCAAGACCGCGCAGATCCGCATCCCCACCTCGGTTACCTGCGAAGGTTGCCAGGGCTCCGGTGCCAAGACGGGCACCAAGCCGAAAGCGTGCCCGACATGCGCCGGCCACGGCAGGGTCCGCCACGCGCAGGGGTTCTTCACGCTGGAGCGCACTTGCCCGAATTGTCAGGGCCGCGGCCAGGTCATCGACAGCCCATGCGGCGGTTGCTCCGGCTCCGGCCGCGTCACCCGTGAGCGCACGTTATCGGTAAGCATCCCCGCCGGCGTCGAGGACGGCACGCGCATCCGCCTCGCCGGCGAAGGCGAAGCCGGCGTGCGCGGCGGTCCCGCGGGCGATCTGTATATTTTCCTGTCGATCGGTTCGCATCCGTTCTTTCAGCGCGAAGGTGCCGACCTGCACTGCCGCGTGCCGATCAGCATGGTGACGGCCGCGGTCGGCGGCGAGTTCGAAGTCCCGACCATCGACGGCGGGCAGACTCGGGTCAAAGTCCCGGAAGGCACACAATCCGGCCAGCGTTTCCGCCTGCAAGGTAAGGGGATGCCGGTGCTGCGCGCGCGGCAAAGCGGCGACATGTATGTACAAATCGTCGTCGAGACGCCGCAGAAACTCACCAAGAAGCAGCGCGACCTGTTAGCCGAATTCGACCGGCTGTCGTCGACCGAGACACAACCGGAATCTTCCGGATTCTTCGGTAAAGTCAAAGACTTCCTCGACGGACTGGGCCGCGCCAGCTCCGTCTGACCGCCGCAGCTGCGGCTGGTCTTTATCCGTCAAATGTTCTAAAAACGGCAAGACTTTGTGGGGTGCGATGTCTTTGCCGGCGCTGCAAACATTCGAACGGAATATCGAGCGGCAGCTTCGCCGTCTGGAAGCCAAGAAGCGCATTATCGAACGCAAGATCGAGCGGCAGATCAGGCTATTCGAGCAGCGGCGCGACGGCATCGGCAAAAAGATCGAAGCGCAGATCCGCCAGTTCGAGCAGAAAAAGGGCATTCGGCTCGACGACGAAGTCCGCTTCATTCGCTCCTGGATCGAACGGCCATTGTCGATCGGCGCGGTAACGCCATCCGGAAAGCCCCTCGCGCGCACCATGGCGCGTTACGTTGATCCGGCGAGCGATGGTCCGGTGGTCGAATTGGGACCGGGCACCGGTCCAGTGACTGAGGCGCTGTTGGAAGCCGGCGTATCGCCCTCGCGCCTGGTGCTGGTCGAGTTCAATCCGTCGTTTTGCCGGATCCTGCGCTCCCGTTATCCCGACGCCACCCTTGTGCAGGGCGACGCCTACAGTATGCGCCGGCTGCTGGAGACGCTGCTGTTGCAACCGGCCGCCGCGGTCGTGTCCGGCCTGCCGCTCGTCACCAAGCCGATCACAGAACGCCTGCGATTGATCCGCGACTCTTTCGATCTGATGTTGCCGGGCGCGCCGTTCGTGCAGTTCACCTATTCGGTGGCGGCGCCGTTGCCCAAGCGGATCGGCGGTTTTTCCGTAGAGGCGTCCGAGCGCATTTGGATGAATATTCCGCCGGCGCGGGTGTGGGTGTATCGCAAGACCTGAACTGTCATCGCCCGCGAAAGCGGATGATCCAGTAATCGCCGAGACGGTGTTCAATATGTTGACTTTCCGGAATACTGGATGCCCGCTTTCGCGGGCATGACAATGATGGCTGCTCCGAAAATCCTCGTCATCCCCGGTTCGCTGCGCATCGGCTCCTACAACGGGCGGCTTGCCGCGCTCGCTGCCAAGGAACTGGCGCTGGCCGATGCCGACGTGACGCGCATTTCGCTTGAGGATTACCCATTGCCGCTGTTCGATGCCGAGATAACCGCCGAGGCCGCCACCCCACACAATGCGGTGCAGCTACGGCGCATGATGGAGGCGCATCAGGGTGTGTTCATGACCAGCCTTGAATACAGCGCTTCGGTGACGCCGCTTAT
>JASHVC010000380.1 GCA_030039655.1 Xanthobacteraceae bacterium
GAACGCCTCGAGCGTGCGGCCGTGCTGTTCGATCCACCAGTCATAGATGTCATGCGGCGACACCGAACGCTCGACCGCCAGCAGCGCCGAAATCTTGTAGTGCTGGAGAATGATCTCGCCGTCGGGATCGACGATGAAGCCGATATTGAAGAAGCGATCGGGCCAATCCTTATGGCGCGCTTTGGCCTGCGCCATGATGAACACGTTCCAGGCCCGCGCCAGCTTGCCGATCTCGTCGGTTTCCGGGCCCGGAATATCGATGCAACAGGTGCGCGCGTAGTCGGCGTGATCGACATCGAGCACCTCGTCGTTGAATCCCATCAGCGCGCCCTCCGGGATGGCGAGGAGCCGCACCGGGATGTCGAGATTGGACAGCCAGAAGGCCGCCTTCGTCAGACTTTTGAGATGTTCGATATTGTGTTCGATGTCGTCGCGGCGGCGGATGCCGTAGAAGGTCGGTATGAGTCCGACCGCATTGTAGGGTTCAATCATTGGACTAGTTACTCCCTCATTCACGCGTCTTTCAGCATGCTTTCCTTGCGGGGCGCGAAGCGAAACAAATCGGCCGTGTGCGTCTCTGTTTCGCTTGGTGCTCGCAACGATGCCGCTGAATGACAAACTACGCCGCAACACTCGGCAGGCCGGCAAGCGCCATGGCGAGTTCGCCCTCGTCGTATTTCTGATCGACAAGCTTGCCTTCGAAGTAGCTGATGTAGGCGCCCATATCGAAATGGCCGTGACCGGACAGGTTGAACAGGATCGTTTCCGCTTTGCCCATTTGCTTGCAGCGCAGCGCTTCGTCGACGGCGCAGCGCACTGCGTGCGTGGCTTCCGGGGCCGGCACGATGCCTTCGCAGCGCGCGAACTGTACGCCGGCATCGAAGCAGGCTTTCTGGTGATAGGCGCGCGCCTCGATCAGCCCAAGGTCGTAGATGTGCGACACCATCGGCGCCATGCCGTGATAACGCAGGCCGCCAGCGTGGAATCCCGGCGGGATAAACGTCGAGCCCAGCGTGTGCATTTTCACAAGCGGCGTCAGATGCGCGGTATCGCCGAAGTCGTAGGCATATTTGCCGCGCGTCAGCGTCGGGCACGCCGAGGGCTCCACGGCGATGAAGCGGCGCCGGCGCCCGCCCCGCAGTTGCATACCGAGAAACGGGAAAGCGAGGCCCGCAAAATTGGAGCCGCCGCCGGTGCAGCCAATGATCACGTCAGGATCGTCGCCTGCCATTTCCATCTGCTTGATGGCTTCCTGGCCGTTGACCGTCTGATGCAACAGGACGTGATTGAGCACGGAGCCGAGCGAGTATTTGACCGCGAGGTCCTTGGCCGCCACCTCCACGGCCTCGGAAATGGCGATGCCGAGGGAGCCCGGACTCTTGGGGTCCTTGGCGAGGATGGCCCGGCCTGAATCGGTTTCGTTCGACGGCGAGGCAATACAGCGCGCCCCATAGGTCTCCATCAGGGCGCGGCGATAAGGTTTCTGATCGAAGGAGATGCGGACCTGAAACACGGTCACATCGATGCCGAACAGCGAACCGGCAAAAGCCAGCGATGAACCCCACTGCCCTGCTCCGGTTTCCGTCGAGAGCCGTTTGACGCCCTGCTCTTTGTTGTACCAGGCCTGCGGCACGGCGGTGTTCGGCTTGTGCGAGCCTGCCGGTGAGACGCCTTCATATTTGTAATAGATCTTCGCCGGCGTCCCCAGCGCCTGCTCCAGCCGCCGCGCGCGCATCAGCGGAGACGGCCGCCACATGCGATAGACATCGCGGATCGGTTCGGGAATTTCGATGGTGCGCTCGGTCGATACTTCCTGGAGGATGAGCGCCATGGGAAACAGCGGCTCGAGATCGCCCGGACCGACCGGCTGCTTGGTGCCGGGATGCAGAACGGGAGGCAGCGGCTTCGGCAGATCGGCCGCCAGATTGTACCAGGATTTTGGAATTTGCGTTTCGTCAAGGACGAATTTGATCTGATCGCTCACCCTAACCTCCCTCACGTCACTTGCGAACAAGTCTAGCCGGGTCGGCGCCATAGCGAAATCGAGATTTGGCGATCCGGAGTGCCGATCGTTAACAGGTTTCGGCCAATTGACCCCGAATATAAATTTGCTCTTGAGGAGTGTGGCTGAGCATCACACCGTAATGACGCGATCCAGGTGCAGCTTCCAGTTTCCCGGCGGCGGCAGATACCCTGAGAGCCAGGTGCCGGTCACTTTGCCTTCCCACTCCATCGGCAGCACCATCCCGCGCAGAAATTTCGCGGCCATCTGCCGCGATCCCCAGGCGATCACCGTATCCGATCCGGTCTCCCACCAAGCGTCGCCCGGACCGAGATCGCGCGCCGACTCGGCGGCCTGCTGGACATTGAATGTGCCTTCGAGCAGGCAGCGAATTCCAGGGCCGGGATGCTGGTGACGATCAGCGATGCGTCCGGCGGCGCTGGTGATCTGGTCAAGCCGGAACAGCCAGCGCGTTCCCTCCAGCATCGGCAACGTCGTGATCACGCGCGACATCTTCAGCCTGGACAACACGCCAGCGCCGTCGTGCAGCTGCGGCGGCACGTTCGGCGCCGCAAGCTCCCATCGCCAAACCTCGCTCCAGGCGCCAGCGGATTTCAGCGCCACCGGACCGTGGCAATAGCTCGCCTCATCGGCGGCCATCAGACGATCATTGATGACGGCACGGCCGTGTCGCAGGTAAAGCAGACGATGCGCGGACGGCAGCGGCGACGTGGTCGCACCCTCGGCGCCGATTTGATCGTGATAGAAGTTCAGCGAAAACGGCATGCGGGGATGTGCCGAACTCAGGCGTTCGTATCGATCCTATCGTCCGGCATGAATTGCTCGTGCCACAGCGCGTTGAGAACGCCGCAGCCGCAAGCAAAGCCGACACCGAGAACCCAGGTGAAGTACCACATGGCGTGCCCTCAATAGAGACTGTGTGAGTCTTTCTCGACCATGCTCGCTGTGATCATACCGTGGAGCGCCCGGAAAGCGATGGCGGTGTAGACGAGCACAATAGGGAGGAAAATCAGCGTCACCACGAGCATCACGAATAGCGTC
>JASHVC010000381.1 GCA_030039655.1 Xanthobacteraceae bacterium
CCGCGTCGTGCTGCCACTTTCGAACCCGGTTTGTTGCGGCGCAACAGCACCGGCTGCAATGCAGTTCCGCTGAATCTCATTTGCGGCGTTAATCACGTTGGCAGGTTGTTAACCAATTGACCGTCGGGAGAGCTAATATTATTAACGATGCGATAATTCCTTGAGGCTCCATGCCGGAATTCCGGGTCTTGCCGGCCGGAGACACGGCACTTGTCGTGGAATTCGGCGATCACGTTGATCGACGATTGAGCACTTGGGTCTTGGCGCTAGCGCGGCGCCTGGATGAGGCTCGCGTGAACGGCGTCGTCGAAACCGTTCCGACAATTCGATCCCTGATTGTGCACTATGAGCCGCTGATCCTGTCAGCGGACTCGCTCAAAGGGCACATCGCGGAGTTGATGACCGGCCTGCATGTTGCAAGTGAGACCATACGCCACTGGCAGTTGCCGGTCTGCTACGACCGCGAAATCGCCCCCGATCTCGACAGCGTCGCTGAGCGCGCCGGACTTTCGCCCGCACAGGTGGTGGAGCTGCACATCGCGACAGACTTTCACGTCTACATGCTCGGATTCCTGCCAGGCATGGCCTATTTGGGCGATCTGCCGCCGATACTATCAACGTTCCCACGTATGCCAACGCCGCGGATAAAAGTGCCCGCAGGTTCGTTGGGCATCGCCAACACGCTGACCTGCGTCTACCCGGTCGACACGCCAGCCGGATGGCATCTCATCGGACGCTCGCCCGTTCCTTTCTTCAGGCGCCGGCCCGAGGTTACGACCTTGCTGCAGCCCGGCGACAAAGTGACCTTCACGCCGGTGTCGATACGGGAATACGAGACGCTCACGGCAAAGGCGGCAGCCGGAAACCTGATCATCGAACCTATCGAAGAGAGCGTGGGAGCGGCCGCATGACGGCTGTCCTGCGCGTGCTCGCTCCCGGACTCTTGACGACCATCCAAGACCTGGGACGGCCGGGTTATCAATCGCGCGGTATTCCTGTTGGTGGTGCGCTCGACCCGATCAGCTTTCGTGCCGCAAACGTACTCGTCGGTAATCCGCCCAATACGGGTGCACTGGAAGTCGCGTACACGGGTCCGATGCTTGCTGTTGAGAGCGGCGAAGCGCGCCTGTCGTTCGTCGGTGCCAACGCGCAGATCGAAATCCTGCCCGACGAGATGGCAACGAGCGGCCGGCGGATCACCGGCATGCGCAGCATTCACTTGCGCCGCGGCGAAGTCGTGCGCATCGGATCGCTCACGGGTGGCGCCGTGCTCTATATCGCTGTCGAGGGCGGATTCGCTATCACGCCGGTACTCGGCAGCGTTTCAACCTATTTGCGCGGTGCCATTGGCGGCTGGGAAGGACGAGCGCTGGCAGTCGGCGACCGCCTGCCGCTACGCCGCGACGAGCCGAGCGAACGCGAAGATTGCGAAATGGTTGGTCTCGATCTAGCACCGCCCGAACGATATCGTGCGGTCGTCGGGCCGCAGAGTGATTACTTCTCGACCGAGGCGATCGAGACGTTCTTTGAGAGCGAGTACGTGGTCAGCGCCGGCGCCGATCGCATGGGCATGCGGCTCAAAGGGCCACGGCTGGCGCACGCGCGCGCTATCAACATCATCTCCGACGGCATTGCTCCTGGGTCGATTCAAGTCCCCGGCAATGAGCTGCCGATTGTACTGCTTGCTGACCGGCAGACCGTTGGCGGCTATCCCAAAATCGCCACCGTCATCTCGGCGGACCTGCCGGCGGTCAGCCGCTTACCGATCGGGGCGAAGATCCGCTTCTGGCCCGTCTCGGTCGCGGAGGCGGAAGCGGCCCGCCGGCGCCTCGTCACCGAGATCGACGGACTGGTCGGCAAGATCGTGCCAATCCGCCAAACGGTCGGCGAACTTACGCCGAAGCTCTTCGATTGCAACTTGATCGGCGGGGTCGTGGATGCATCAGCGGGCGCTCCGGAGCTCGCGGAACTTTCATAACGCGGTTGGAATATGAATGATCTCACCGCCGACAGACCGGACGGCGAGGCGTTGCAGGGCGCGTCCGAAGTAGCGAGCAGCGTGCGCAAAAGCGCGGCCGCCCGCAAAGATCACGTGCCGCGCGGCATCTTCTGCATGGTCGCCGCCACAATGCTTTTTTCCATCGCGTTCGCGCTCTCTAAATGGGTTGTCGCGCTCTATCCAGTCGGCGAGGTAATGTTTCTGCGCTCATTTTCCTCGCTCATCGTCGTCGCGGCCGTGATGCTGCCGATGACTGGGCTCTCCGTATTCGCCACGCGGCGGCCGCGCGACCACATTGCGCGCGGCCTGTCGCAGGCGATTTCGCAGACGCTCTCCGTTCTCGCCTTCAGCCTAATGCCGCTCGCCGGAGCGGTTGCGATCAATTTCTCTGCGCCCCTCTTCGCCGCTCTGGTATCGATCGTCTGGCTCAAGGAACGCGCCGGCCCAGCGCGGTGGGGCGCGCTTCTGGTCGGCTTTTTCGGCGTGCTCATCGTGACCAATCCGGGAGCGAATTCGCTCACGTTGGGCGCGCTGTTCGCGCTAGGCAACGCGATCATGTACGGCAGCGTTACAGTAGCGGTCCGCGGCATGACCAAGACGGAATCGGCCAATACTCTGCTGATCTGGCAGATGGTGACGATCACGTTTTTTCACAGCTTTTTGCTTTTGTTCGGCTGGCATACGCCAAAGCCGATCGACGCCGTGATGCTGTTCAGCAGCGGTTTCGCCAACGCTTGCGGGCAATATTTCTGGACGCAGGCGCTTCGCCTTGCACCCGCGACAGCAGTGTCGCCGTTCTACTATCTGATGCTCGTCTGGGCGCTAATCATCGGCTTTTTGGTATGGGGCGACGTTCCGACCAGAGGCCTACTTATCGGATCAGGTATAGTCGTTGCGTCCGGACTTTTCCTCCTGTGGCGCGAAGCCCGGTTGCAGCGCTCAGTCAACGCCGTTCCGCTGGTTCCAGCGAAAACCAGCACGTCTTGACTGCTCTTGGGACTGCTAAAACGCTGTTTGTCGCGGAGCGCGCGGCGGCGCGTTTGCGAAAATGTCGATTAGGCCGCGATGGTCTTGGCGCGCGCCTTTGCGTCCACGCCCCAAGAGGCGAGCAACTCAGGAATCCGGTCGCTCGATATTGCGTTGCTGAACAGGTAACCCTGCACCTCATCGCAACCCAGCGCTGCCAAGAGCCGCTGCTGCGCCGCCGTTTCGACGCCCTCGGCTACGGTGGTCATGCCCAGCGCCCGCGCGATGATAATGACCGCCTGCACGATCACGCTGTTCTGCGAGTTCTCCCCCAGGTCGACCACGAAGGCACGGTCGATCTTGATCTTATCGAACGGGAAGCTGCGCAACGAACTCAGCGACGAGTAGCCGGTGCCGAAATCGTCCATGGCAATGCCGACCCCAATCGCCTTTAGCCGGTGCAGAACGCCAAGCGTCTTTTCGGTGTCGGAAATGAACAGCCTTTCGGTGATTTCCAAGACGAGACGGTGCGGCTCCAACCCCGTTTCAGCGAGAACCCGAACGACCACATCGGCCAGATTGGGCAACGAGAATTGGACGGGCGAAAGGTTGACTGCAACCTTGAGGTTGTTCGGCCATTGCGCGGCCTGGGTGCAGGCCTCGCGCAGCGCCCACTCGCCCAGCGGCAGGATCAGCCCGCTATCCTCGGCGATGGGAACAAAGACTGCCGGCGAAATCACACCCAGGGTTGGATGGTCCCACCGCGCCAGGGCTTCAAAGCCCGCAATGGCGTTGCGGCGCAAATCGATGATCGGTTGATATGCGAGGCGCAGCCGTTGCTGCTCGATGGCCTCGCGAAGGTCGGTTTCGATCTGCCGCCGGTCGTTGAGCTCCTCGTTCATGGAGTGCTCGTAGAAGCAATAGGTACCTCGACCGGTGGTCTTGACCGCATAGAGCGCGAGATCGGCGGCCATCAAAAGGTCGTCGGCGTTGTTGCCGTCCTTTGGTCCGACGGCGATGCCGATGCTGACCGTGCTGCGGATGCGATGGCCGTCGATGTCATAGGGCTGCGCAACCGTTTCCACGATATTTCTGGCTGACGTGGCCAGCGAGGCGCGGGACGTAAACGACGGCATCACGATCGCGAATTCGTCGCCACCGAGACGCGCCAGAACCTCGCCGTGCTGCAGCGAATGCCGCAGCCGGTTGGCGACCTCGATCAGCAGCATGTCGCCGATGCGATGGCCTAGCGTATCGTTGATAACCTTGAACCGGTCGAGATCCAGGAACAGCACGGCAAAGTCCGCGCGGTTTCCTTCAGTGCTACTCACCTTCTCGATCGAAGAGCGGAATACGCGCCGGTTCGGTAATCCGGTCAGCGGATCTTCGGACGCGAGTTTGGCGATATAGGCTTCGGCCTGACGCCGTTTGGTTACATCCGTATAAGTCTGCACAAACCCACCTTCAGGCAGAGGTGAGCGGAGAACCTCGATGACCGTGCCGTCGGGCCGCGTGTGCTCGAATGTCGCGTTTGTACTGGGCCCGGACGGTCCCCTTTCCGAGGCCGCAAAGTCAGCGCGGAACGCATTTGCATTTTGCCCGACCTGCGGCGGAGCAAAGTCTTCAAGGTGGAGCGGATGGTCGATAAGATCCGCGGGCAGTTCGAGCAGCTCGCCGCACCGCTTGTTGATAACCGGGATATCGTGGTCCTTCGTCACCAACATGATACCCTGGTTCATGTGCTCAAGCGTAAGCTTGAGTTGTTCCGACTTCTGCCTCGCACCTGTTTCGCTGCGGAGTATCTGCTCCATTGCGGCGAGAATGATCAGGGTGAAGAGCACCCCCGTGAGCGCGTTCCATTCCAGACCCTCTAGGGACGGCTGCAGGACGTCGGCCTTGCGCACGCCGACCGTCACCCACAGCGGAAAGCCGCGCACCTTACGCAACGCCATCAGCAGCGGCTGCGGATCCTGCACATCCTTGAATTCGAAGATTGAATTGCGGCTGTCGTTAAAATGCCGGAACAGCGGCGTCCCGGTCAAATCCTGACCCAGAGCAAAGCGTCCGGCCGCGCTGCCGCCGCTCGCCCGTACAACGCCGTCGCTTCCTATCATGGCTATCGAAGCCGCCAAACCGAGATCGATTTTGTCGTAGAAATTCGTGAAATGCTCCGGGTTGAGCGAGACGACGATCACGCCGCCGATCGAACCGTCCCGGTTGGTGAAGCGCCGCGTCAACTGCACCGACCACTGGCCGCTGGCGCGGCCGATCAGGGGCTTGCTGATGAAAAGATGGTCCTCGGTGCTATTCAGTTGCACGCGGATATGTTCGCGGTCGGCCACAGAGATCGGCGGGTTTGGTTGCGGACCCGCAGTCGACGCACGAATAATGCCCTTGTCGTCGACGATCGCCGCCTGGACGACGATTTCGCCCGGAATGTGCGTTGTGTCGAGAATGGTCTCGTAGTCCGTCGTGTCCTTGCGCGTCTCGACGCTTTGACGCATGTAGAGAATGGCGGTGTCGAGTTCGCTGAGCGTGCGAAGCACGTTCTCCTCGAACACCATCGCGAAGTTCTCGTTGGTGCGCTCTGCCTCGCTTTGGTCGTTGTGAGCGCGCTCAAAATACTTCACGCCGATGCCGACCCACAGCATCGCAACGATGATCGTTCCCAGGATCGCCGTGCTGCTTCGACGGGCGATCAACTTGGGCAAATGCGCGATATGCAGCGTCACACGACAACGCCCTTGTTGTGCTTATAAAGCATAACGCCTGCAAGTTTCGACCGCCTTAAGTTCATTGATCCTGTTCAATAAGTTTGGACAACAAATCATTACTGGGGAACGGCCAGCTAAAATTGGAGCGACTATGCTAACGCTGTGTCCATGCTGCCGGCGCCTGGGACCTGACGTCTGCTTTCGGCGCAAGGGGCGGTCGCGGCGGCGGCCGTTGCAATGATCAGGGGTGCATTGTACATGGGGAAAAAGCCCATGAAGCAGGCGACAGACACTCTCGCGACCGCCTCCCGCAAGGCGTAGCTGCGGACGTCGGGAGCCTTTTTGTCGCAGTACTGAGGAGTCCCCGCCATGCACGAAATCGCCGATCAGGTTCATTGGCATGAGCCGTCGGGCTTCAAGCGCGCGGGCTTCGGCAAGTTCAACCGTCCGAAGACGCCCTACGACTTGTTCATGGAGTCGGACGACATTCCGATCTACCGCGACATAGGCGTGAGCAAGGTGCAAAACCTCCCGCTTGCACCCTGGAAGCGCATGGGCGGCCGCGGCACCTACATCCAGTTGCATGGCACCGAGGGCAAGTGGGGCGCCTACGTGGTCGAGGTGCCGAGCGCCGGCGCGCTCAACCCGGAAAAGCATATGTACGAAGAAGTCTACCTCGTCGTGGAAGGCCGTGGCTCCACGGAGGTCTGGCTCGAAGGCGACAACAAGCGGCATATTTTCGAGTGGCAGAAGGGCTCGCTGTTTTCGATCCCCGTCAACGCCATGCACCGTATCGTCAACGCCAGTTCATCGCCGGCGCTGCTACTGGGCGGCACCACGGCGCCCAATTTGATGAATCTCATCAACAGCACGGACGCGATCTTCAACTGCCCATACCAATTTCGCGACCGCTTTTCCGGCGCCGACGATTTCTACAAATACAAAGACGACATCGAGCCCGATCCGGTGCGCGGCCTTGCCATGCGGCGTACCAATTTTATTCCCGATATCGTCAATTGCGACCTGCCGCTGGACAACCGCCGCTCGCCTGGCTGGCGCCGCGTCGAACCGTTCATGACCGGCAACACGTTCTATCTGTGGATCGGCCAGCACGAGAACGGCCACTATTCCAAGGCACATGCGCATACCTCGGCGGCGGTCCTAATCTGCATCAAAGGCAAGGGCTATACCTACACTTGGCCTGAGAACCTCGGCTTGACGCCGTGGAAAGATGGCAAGGCCGACGCGGTGAAACGTGTCGATTACGAGCCGGTCGGCATGGTGTCGGCCGCGCCCGGCGGCGCCCGCTGGTATCACCAGCACTTCGGCGCCTCGAAGGAGGCGTTCCGCCTCACCGCCTGGTTTGGCCCGCATAATCCCGGCCGCGAGCCCGGACCTCCCGGCGAGAAGCATACCGATTACACGGCCATGGACATTCCGGAAGGCGGCACCGCCATTCCATACTACATGGAGGATCCATTCCTACGCCGGGAATATGCGCAGCGGATGGACCGCGAGGGCGCGGAAAATCGAATGCGGTCGGAATATTACGAGCGCGATTATCGCGGATTGCTGCCGCAGGAATGAGGTCACAATTCATTCCCGCAAGATTGTCATGCCCCGCGCATGCGGGGCATCCAGTATCAACCGGCGCTGCGGAGCACGCAGCATCTACCAGACCGCCGGCGACTACCGGATCGTCCGCTGGAGCCTGTCATCGAACCGGCCACTTCGGGCCGGACCCGTTGGCGGACGATGACAGGAAGGGCACATGACCGAAGAAGAGGCCCAAGGCGGCCGCATTTTCTTCTCCTCGACCGGGCGCACGTTCGGCGAGGAGGACGAGTTGTGCGTGCTGTCGGTCGGTGTTGACATCGGCTCTTCGACCTCGCACCTGGTGTTCTCGCGCATCGTGCTTGAGCGGCTGGACAGCCGCTATGTGGTCACCGAGCGCGAGAGCTTCTATCAGTCCGACATTCTGCTTACGCCCTACTCGGCGGAAGAGACCATCGACGCCGATGCGCTGCGCGCCTTCATCGAACGCCAGTACAAAGACGCCAAGGTCGACCCCGATGAAATCGATACCGGCGCACTCATTCTCACCGGCGTGGCAGTGCGGCGGCGCAATGCGCGGGCGATCGGTGAGTTATTCGCGGCGCAAGCCGGAAAAATGGTCGCAGTCAGCGCCGGCGACAGTCTGGAAACGGTGATGGCGGCCTACGGCTCGGGCGCGGCGGCGCGCTCGATCCGCAATGGAGCGCCGGTGATGAATGTCGACATTGGCGGCGGCACCTCGAAGATCGCGGTGTGCACCGATGGCAAGGTTGTCGATGTCACCGCGGTCGACGTAGGCGCGCGTCTCGTCGTGTTCGATGCCGAAAAGCGCATCGTGCGACTGGAAGAAGCGGGCCGCCGCTTCGGTGCCGAGCTAGGACTCAAACTCGATCTCGGTTTCGTGCTCAGCGACGAACAGGCCCGCGCGCTCGCGGCGCGCATGGCCGACCGCCTGTTTGATGCAATGAAAGGCGGTTCGCCAAGCGCCGATCGTGCACCGCTACTGCGGCTCGATCCGCTGAGCTTCCGCGGAGCGCTGTCAGACGTGAGCTTTTCCGGAGGCGTGTCGGAATACATCTATGGCGGCGAGGCAAAGGCGTTTGGCGACATCGGCCCGCAGCTCGCCGCCGAGGTGCGCGCGCGGCTTACGCATTGGGGGCCGCATCTCACGCGGCCGGAAGCGCGCATCCGTGCGACAGTAATTGGCGCCTCCCAATACACCATGCAAGTATCGGGCTCGACCATTTTCGTTTGGCCGCTGGAAACGCTGCCGTTGCGCAACGTGCCGGTCATCGCGCCGAGTTTTTCGCTCGAGGAGGAGACGATTGATTCCGCTGCCGTATCGGCCTCGATCAAGAATGCGCTCAAGCGGCTCGATCTGGGTGGCGGCGAGAGTCCGGTCGCCATCTTCGTGCCGTGGCGTGGCTCGGCGACATTCCGGCGGCTTGACGACTTCTGCAAGGGCGTCGCCGACGGCCTCAAGGCCGTGGTCGCTCACGGCCATCCCATTGTGCTTGCCGGCGATGGCGACGTCGGCGGATTGATGGGCATTCACTATTGCGAGGAAATGAAATTCAACAATCCGATCGTCTCGATCGACGGACTCGAACTGAAGGAATTCGACTACATCGACATCGGCGCCATTCTCGACACGTCCGGCGCAGTGCCCGTGGTCATCAAGTCGCTGATCTTTCCGACAACCGCCGGCGTCGGCAAGGATTGGAAAGCGGCACGCACAGTCGCTCCCGCCGCGGCGACCACCTGATAGCGGCTCAAAAGCTTCCATTTTGTACTGCTCACGGAGAGGGCGGATTGCGGCAGAAATAGGCAGCTGCGCGCTTGGGCAAGCCTTCTTTGGTGGGCTTCGCCGCGACGCTAACTCATTGAAACTTATAGACCTATCTGATCTTGCCGGCATGGCATATATCTTGCGGGCAAAACCAGCAAATGGCCGCCAACGATGACGGCCCGTCACTTCAGCAGCGCGGCTGAAAAGGACACCGGGAGCGCTCCGTTGCTTCCGCGCCGGCGCGAGAAGTGACCACTCCTCAGGCGCGACAACGAAGCACCATCGGCAGGCGTGTCTGCGCGCGACCGTTGGACATTTAAGGACCCAGAGGAGAGTGAAATGGATTATGTGAAGCCGGCAGATGTTGCGCTGGCGATGGTTGAGACGGGCCGCCGCAAGCTCGCGCTTGGGCCCACCGATATTCTCATCCGCAGCATATTGTCGGGCGCCATCCTCGGTATCGCGACCAGCCTCGCTTTCACGGGCGCGGTGCAGACCGGCCAGCCGATCGTGGGTGCGCTGATCTTTCCGGTCGGCATCGGAATTATTGTGCTGCTTAGCCTCGAACTCATCACCGGCAGCTTCGCGCTGGTGCCGCTGCCGTGGCTCGACAGTGAGGTCAGCGGCGGTGCCGTGCTGGCGAACTGGGGCTGGGTGTTCATCGGCAATCTGATTGGCGCCGTCGCCTACGGCGCGTTGCTCGCCATTGCGCTCACCAATATGGGCACCGCCGCGCCGACGGGTGTGGCCGCGCGCATCGTGCAGATCGCCGAAATGAAAACGATTGGTTACTCGGCTATCGGCTTTGCCGGCCTCGTCACCGTCTTCGTCAAGGCGATGTTGTGCAACTGGATGGTCTGCCTCGCACTTGTGCTGGCGATGACCACGACCTCAACCATCGGCAAACTCGCTGCATTGTGGATGCCGATCTTCATCTTCTTCGCCCAGGGCTTTGAGCACTCTGTCGTCAACATGTTCATCATTCCGACTGGCATGATGATGGGCGCCAAGGTGACGGTCGCTGACTGGTGGCTGTGGAATCAGATTCCGGTGACGCTCGGCAATCTGGTAGGCGGATTCATCTTCACGGGACTTGCCATCTACATGACCTACAAGCCGCGAGCGGCAGCCCCCGCTTTGCCTGAACCGACGCCGTCGGCCGTGCCCGCCGAGTAGATTGCGATTTGCGGAGTTGTGAACGAACGGAAGGCGCAATGCCAGGTGATCTAGAGCCAGAACAGAAGCGCTACCTCGAAGGCTTCATGGCCGGTTTGCAGATCGCGAAGACCGCGCGAACTGCCAACGGGACTGCCAATGGCATAAACGCGACGAACGGCAGCGCACCGGAGCCGGTTGGCCCCGACGCGGCTGCGTTGAAGGCTCAGGACCGGGTGCTCAAAGCCGGTGGCAAGCTCTCGGACCCCGAGAAGTTCAAGCGCGAGCTCAACCCGCTCGATGGCTACGAGAAGCTCAAGGACCAAGCCGCCAAGAATGAAGCGCCAAAAGCTGACGACAATTTCCGCTGGCGTTTTTTCGGACTGTTCTACTGCGCACCGACGCAAAAGGCTTATATGTGCCGCCTGCGCATCCCGAACGGCATCCTGAAGCACTGGCAGTTCTCGGGCCTAGCCGACCTCGCTGAAAGCTATGCGGCCGGCTACTCTCACGTCACCACGCGCGCCAATCTGCAAATGCGCGAGGTCGAACCGAAGAACGCGATCGCCATGGTCGAGGGGATTCAGGACCTTGGCCTGTGCTCGCGCGGCTCCGGCGCCGACAATATCCGCAACGTCACCGGCACGCCGACGGCCGGCATCGATCCGCAGGAACTGCTCGATACGCGTCCCTATGCGCGCGCCTGGCACTTTCACATTCTCAATGATCGGTCGCTCTACGGCATTCCGCGCAAATTCAACGTCGGCTTCGACGGCGGCGGCGTCATCGCGGTGCTGGAAGACACCAACGATATCGGTTTTCAGGCCGTCGAGGTGAAAGACGGCTTCGGCGTCGAGCCCGGCGTGTGGTTTCGTTTCATGCTCGGCGGCATCACCGGCCACCAGGACTTCGCCCGGGATACCGGCGTCATCGTCAAGCCTGACGATGCGACCCTGGTGGCGGACGCCGTTATCCGCGTCTTCATCGAACACGGCGACCGCACCAATCGCGCCAAAGCGCGGCTCAAATACGTGCTCGACGCCTGGGGTTTCGAAAAATTTCTCGGCGCCATGGAAGAGAAGCTCGGCCGCAAGCTCGTGCGCGTACCGACTGAAGCCATTGCGCCGCGTCCGGCGTTTGATCGTCTGGCCCATATCGGCGCGCATTCGCAAAAGCAAAAGGGTCTTTGCTGGATCGGCGTCGTACTGCCGACCGGCAAAGTGACGGCGGAACAGATGCGCGGCCTCGCCCATATCGCCAGCGAGTTCGGCGATAGCGACGTCCGGCTCACGGTCTGGCAGAACCTGTTGATCTCAGGTGTTCCGGACAATCGCGTCGCGGCCGCCGAAGCTGCGATTGAGGCGATCGGACTTTCCGCTAAGGCGACGTCGATCCGTGCTGGCCTGATCGCTTGCACCGGCAATGCCGGCTGCCGCCTGGCCATGTCGAACACCAAGGCGCACGCCGAGGCGATCGCGCAATGGTGCGAGGCGCGCGTGCAGCTCGACGGCCCGATCAACATTCACCT
>JASHVC010000382.1 GCA_030039655.1 Xanthobacteraceae bacterium
ACAGTTCCATCGTCGCGCGCAGCTTTTAGCGCGGCGCGGTGAGGACCTAAGACCTTCGATTCCGGGCAAAATAGATAGGCTGTGCCGAGTTGCGCGCCGGTCGCCCCGAGCGCAAACGCTGCCGCAATGCCGCGCGCATCGGTGACCGCGCCAGCTGCGATCACCGGCAGCTTTACGGCGTCCGCGATCTGCGGCACCAACGCGAATGTACCGACTTGCGCGGCGAGGTTATCAGTCAAGAACATGCCGCGATGACCACCAGCCTCGTAGCCTTGCGCGATCACCACATCACACCCGCTCGCTTCCAGCCAGCGCGCTTCGGCAACGGTCGTTGCCGAGCTCATCACTACACAACCCGTATCTTTTACACGCTTGAGCAGGGCGGCTTCCGGCAATCCGTAGTGGAAGCTCACCACCTCAGGTTTGATCTCCTCCACTGCAGCGCAAAGCGCTGCATTAAATGGAGTCCGGTTGCTCGACGGCACTGGTGCAGCAGGATCGATGCCGAATTCGATGTAATAAGGCCTGAGCCGTTCGCGCCAAGCATGCTCGCGGGCATTGTTGAGCTCCGGCTGCTTGTTTGCGAAGAAATTCAAATTGATCGGTTTTGCTGTTGCGGCGCGAAACGTTGCCAACTGCGCCCGCATCTTCTGCTCGTCGAGCATGGCGACCGGCAGGGAGCCAAGCCCTCCTGCTCGCGCGACTGCGATTGCGAGATCTGTATCCATCGAGCCTGCCATGGGAGCGAGTACGATCGGGTGCTCGATCTTGACCAAGTCCAAAAAGCGTCGATCCGGCCACATTGGAGTGACTCCAGGGTTATCGCGGAGACACTAACACCGATGCACGCATTGCATGAATTCGTAAGGGCGCAAGCAAGCTTTCGCGGGCAGTTAAGGAGTCCGCGATCTAGGGCGCATACGCGGGAGTATAGCTGGAGGCATTACGTGCTGCGTTCCAACGAAGCCTCCCGGGAAACGGTCGCGCAGGGGTCAGGACCGACCTAGTCTGGTCGCCCGCGCCTCGTCGGCTTACCTCCCCGATTGCGAGCGCAATAGCGACTTGCCGGGCGGTTGTTTCCATCACATTACAGGCGAACGTCCGCCGTCGACATTGATCGCCGTGCCGGTGACATAACTGCCTTGGTCCGACACCAGGAAACCGGCGAGATTGGCGAATTCCTCGGCCTCGCCCACGCGTCCGATTGGAATCTCCTTTGCGAGCGCCTTGTAGTGCTCCTCGATCGCTATATTGGACCGCTTCGCCGACTGCACATGCTGGTCGGCGCGAATGAGTCCGACGAGCATGGCATTCACCAATACGTTGTGCGGTGCGAACTCGTGCGACAGCGCCTTTGTCATTGCCATGCCTGCCGCGCGCGATATTGACGTCGGCATGCTGTTGGGTCGCGGCGCTTTAGCTCCGATGTTGAGCACATTGATGATGCGGCCCCAGCGTCGCTCCTTCATCTGCGGCGCGACCAGCCGGATCAACCGCATCGCCGCGAACAGCTTCAGTTCGAGGTCGTCGTGGAGGATATCCTCGGTGACTTTCTCGAACGGCATCGCCCGTGACGTTCCCGCATTGTTGACGACGATATCGACCCTGTCGAACGCCTTCATCACCTCGTCGTAGGCACGCTGGATGTCGGCCGCCTTGCTGACATCGGCCTGAACCCCAATGACGCGACTCTGGGTCGACTTCCTGATGGCCGCGACCGCTTCTTCGAGCGGCTCAATAGCGCGCGCGACGATGGCGACATCGGCGCCCGAGGCCGCAAACCGCGTCGCCACCGCAAAGCCGATCCCCTTGCTGCCGCCAGTGACGATGGCAGCGCGCCCTGAAAGACTAATTTTCATGGTGTCCTCCCGATCTCGAGCATCCGCTCATTCGAGAGCGAACCAATAGAACAATTTACTCCCGGCGCGCCGCTAGCGCTAACGAGTCCGCGCCCTAACCCAAAAATTCCCGCAGCGCTGCGGTGAACGCCGTGGGCTCCTCTAGCGGCGACATGTGGCCGCTGTCCTTGATGATCTTCAGCGACGCGCCGGGGATCGTCTGCGCCAGCAGGCGCGAGGCTTTGCTGCACACGTAATCATACTCGCCAACGAGAACGAGCGTCGGCACTTGCAGTGACTCGAGCGCACCCGTCAAGCGGAACAACGATTTCCGCTTCGATAACACTTCCGACAGCGTAAAGCGCAGTCCGTCGAGCGGGGTTGCACGAAACAGCGCCGCCATGTGATCACGCCGCCGCGTGTTACGACGCGCGTAGAACTTAAAGAGTTCGCTGCGCAGCATTTCGCAGACAAGGTCGTCCACCCGGCCCTGCCCGATCAGCGCGCCCCACTGGCGCGCCATGGTCTCGATCTTTACCGGATCGTCCGCGCCGGCACCCACATCGGCGATCACCAGACGCGACACCCGCTCGGGTTTGCTGACGGCCAGCGCCAAAGCAGGCCCGCCGCCGAGCGAGAAACCGACGATGGCCGCGCGTTCGATCTTGAGCGCATCGAGAACGTCAACGAGATCGCGAGCGAGGTGCGCGGCGGAATAATCGGTCGCAACGCTCGGGGCGTCGGTCTGGCCGTGGCCGCGCTGATCGTAGGCAATGACGCGGAAGCGGTGGCGCAGCGTCCGGATCTGGTGAAACCACATGCGCTTGCCGCACGCGAGACCGTGCAACAACACCACGGGCGGGCCAGCGCCGACATCAGTCACGGCAACGGCGAGATTGCCGACCTGGATTCTCGTTATGCCTGTTTCCACGTAAACGGGCGGAATGCGCTCTACGCCGCCACGGTGCCGAGAAATTCCTCAACTTCGGCGCGCAGCCGCGCCGTGGCGTTCTCAACATCCTCGGAAGCCGCGAGCATGGTCTGCGCCGAGCTTCGCGTCTGCGTCACCCCGCCCGCAACTTCGCCAAGTTCGGAGACGATCGCCTTGGCGCTGTCCGCGGCGCTTGCCACGTTTTGCGAAATCTCTCCCGTCGCCGCCTCTTGCTGCTCCACGGAGCCGGCCACCTCGGTGGTGTACTGATTGATGTCCTGCATGCGCTGGGTGATGGCGCGAATGGCACTCACCGCGTTGGTGGTGCAGCTCTGCACCGCGAGAATTTCGCGCGTGATCTCCTCGGTCGCCTTCGCGGTCTGCACGGCGAGCGATTTGACTTCCGAGGCCACCACCGCGAAGCCGCGTCCGGCCTCGCCGGCGCGCGCCGCTTCTATGGTGGCGTTGAGCGCCAAGAGGTTGGTCTGCCCGGCGATGTCCTGAATGAGTTTGACCACGTCGCCGATCTTCTGCGCCACTTGCGCCAGCGCCGCGATGTCGTCGTTGGTGGCGTCGGCGGCATCGGCAGCGCTACGCACCACTTCGTTGGTCTGGGTGAGCTGGCGGCTGATCTCCTTGATCGAGCTCGCCAGCTCCGTGGCGGCGGTCGCGGCGGTCTCTACGTTCATGGAAGCCTCGTTGGAGCCGCGCACAGCGCCCTCGGTGCGCTGCAAGGTGTGATCGGAGGTGGCCAACAGCGTTTGTGCAGCCGCTTTCATGGCCGTGGCGCTGTGACTGACCGTTTTCAGCACGGTCTCCACCCGCTGACGGAACGAGGAGATGGCCACGTCGGTCGCGCGGCGCCGCTGTTCACGCTGGCGCAGCGCGTCACGCTCCTTCTCGGCGACCAGTTGCTCGGTCACGTCCGTATGGGTCGCCAGCCAGCCGCCACCCTTGATCGGGCGGCCGACCAGCGTAATGAGGCGGCCGTCCTTGATCTCGATCGTCTTTGTTTCGGTGCGGCCCTCGGCCACCTGCTTTAGAGCCTCGGCGACGTACGCGTCCGGATCATCCGCGAAGGTGCCGGCAGCCGCGCGCTCTATGAGCAGATCGCGCAACGGAGTGCCGCGCCGCGCGTTCTCCGGCCGCAGACCATACATTTCGAGATAGCGCTCGTTGCACAAAATCAGCCGCGCGGCGCCATCGAACATGCACAGGCCCTGCGTCATGTTGTTGAGCGCCGATCGGATCATGCGGTACTTGGCGCGGACGCGGGCGATAACGAGGATGGAGGTGAGCGTCGATGCAGCCAGCGCCAGAATCACCCCCATGATCACGCCGACGACCAGCGCCGGCGCACCACTGAGAGCTTCCACGAGCCACTCGGAGCCGAACAGAACGAATGCAACAATGCCGACGGCGAACCCTATGGCGCCCCCCAGCGCAACAAATCCTCCGCGGCGGCTGGCCTTCGATAGTCTCAGAAAGAAAGGCATCAGCTATGCCCCGGCGATTGTTGGGCAATTGTATTCGCCAACCGGTTGTCTTGAAGTTAAGGACTGATAAAGAGTTCCTTAACAAAAGCTAACCGCGCGGATGCCAGCGAGATTCCCACCGCGAGCGATGAATCCACAGCTTGGGTCCGCGGAAATTGGCGAATGAGCCGACGAACGCAGCGGTTCTTGGTTCCGACACTTTTCGCCGGCAGCTTGGCGGCGCCGCGGGGAGCTACTCAATGATTCGGTTATGGGCCGCAGCGTTTGTCTGCGGCATTTTCATCGGCGCGGCGGCGCTTAGCGGCTGCGCCAGCGACATCGCTCCACCCACCGGACAGCCTACTTTCTACCAGAGCCTCGCGAGCTCGGAGGCGAAGCTCGACGCCAACGCGGCGCAATCGATGATCTCAGGATACCGCACCAACAACGGTCTCGGGCCGGTCGTCATCGATCCGGCCCTGATGCAGCTCGCCAGCGAGCAGGCCCGCGCCATGGCGGAGCACGACAAGCTCGATCACAGCGTCTCGCGGCCGTTTCAGCAACGGCTCCAGCAGTCCGGCTTCAACGCCAGTGTTGCAGTCGAGAATATCGGCGCGGGCTATGACAACCTGGCAGAAGCTTTTTCGGGTTGGC
>JASHVC010000383.1 GCA_030039655.1 Xanthobacteraceae bacterium
GCTGCCCGCTTGGAGGCGCAGGGGCGCCGGATCGTTCATATGGAGGTTGGGCAGCCCGCGGCGACGGCGCCGACCGGGGCCATCGCTGCGGCCCGCGCTGCGCTGTCGAAGGGGGCCATCGGATATACGGAAACGCTCGGCATCGGTTCGCTGCGCGCACGCATCTCGCGCGCCTATGGCGAATGGCACGGCTTAGAGGTCGATCCGCAACGCATCGTCGTAACCACTGGCTCGTCGGCCGGCTTCATGCTGGCGTTTCTCGCTGCTTTCGAGCCTGGCGATCGTGTTGCCGTGGCGCTGCCCGGCTATCCGCCCTACCGCCATATCCTCAATGCGCTCGGCTGCGAGGCCGTGGGCATCGAGACCACCGCGCAGACGCGTTGGTCGATCACCGGCGAAAATCTACTCGCGCATCATCGCAAACAACCGGTTAGGGGCGTGATCATTGGCTCTCCCGCCAATCCCACCGGAACGATGATGAGCGGTCCCGCGCTCTCCGAGTTGATCCGCTGCGCCGAGGATGCAGGCATCGCCGTCATATCCGATGAGATCTATCACGGCCTCGACTACGCCTTTGCGGCCGAGAGCGCCTCGCGCATTTCGTCGGACGCCATCATCATCAATTCGTTCTCCAAATATTTCTGCATGACCGGGTGGCGCGTCGGCTGGATGGTGGTGCCGCCAGCTCTGGTGCGTGCGGTCGAGCGATTGCAGCAAAACCTCGCAATTTCGGTGCCGACGCTTTCGCAGATCGCCGCCGAGGCGGCATTCGATGGCCGCGCCGAGCTAGAAAAAGTCAGGCAGGGATACCAGGAGAACCGGCGCATCCTGCTCGAGGGTTTGCCGCGCGCGGGCATCGATTCCTTTCTGCCCACCGACGGCGCATTTTATCTCTACGCCGACGTCTCGCGTCTTTCGACCGACAGTTTCGCTTTTGCCACACGCATGCTGGAAGAGGCGGGGGTCGCCGTAACGCCGGGCATCGATTTCGATCCGCTGCACGGAAATCAATTCGTGCGCTTCTGTTACGCCGGCTCGCGCCGCGACATGCGCGAGGCAATCGAGCGTATCGGCACGTGGCTCAGGGCATAGGTCCTTAATGAGCCGGCGATTTTCTTCGATAGAGGCGAACCATGAGCAATGCCGTATTTGACGTTCTGCGCAAAGTGACCACGGCCACCATCACGACGATGCTCCTGAAGAAGGGCATCCGCCGTTGCTGGATGGATGGCCCGAAACCGCTCGTGACCAATGGCGAACGGCTCATCGGGCCGGCCTTCACGTTACGGTTTGTGCCGGTGCGGGAAGATCTGGCGACGCCGGAGAGCTGGGCCCATCCGATTTCAACGCGAGCGGCAATCGAAGAGATGCCGGAAGGCGTGATTGCGGTGGCTGATGCCATGGGCGTGCCGAGCGCCGGCATTTTCGGCGACATTCTTTGCGCGCGGATGAAGAAGCGTAACGTTGCCGCCCTCGTCACTGACGGCGTGCTCCGCGACCGTGTTGGCGTCCTAACAAGCGCGCTGCCGGTTTGGTGCGCCGGCGTTGCGGCCCCGGCCTCGGTCAACGGTTTGACGTTCGTGGGGTGGCAACAGCCGATCGGCTGCGGTGGCTGCGCGATCTTTCCCGGCGATATCATTGTGGCGGATGACGACGGCGCCGTCGTCATCCCGCAAAACATGCTCGAATTCGTGGCGCACGAGGGCGCTGAGCACGAACTCTACGAGAGTTGGGTGTTCAGCGAAGTGGAGAAAGGCGTGAAGCTGCCCGGCCTCTATCCACCGAATGAAGACGCCAAGGCGCGCTACGCCGTCTGGCGTAAGTCACGCGCGTGAACGAGCGCATGATCCGAGGGCGCCTGTGAACAAGCGCTTGGCGCGAGACCTGGTCGCGCACTGACCTGCCGCGGAGTCCGGAATGTTCTTCGTCCTTTCCAAGACCGCCGGCTTCTTCGCCCTGCCATCGAACCTTTTCATATCGATCGGCATCCTTGGCCTTGTGCTGCTCTGTACCCGCTTTACCCGGCTTGCGAGCTGGCTCGTCGTTACGAGCCTCGCGCTCATCGTGATTGCCGGCTTGTCGCCGCTCGGCTATGCGCTGCTGTTGCCGCTGGAGCAACGCTTCCCGCCCTGGGACGCCACACGCGGTCCACCTGACGGTATCGTCGTACTGGGTGGGGCAATCTGGCCGGACGTTTCGGCGGCGCGGGGTGTCGTCAAGCTGGACGACGCAGCCGAGCGCATCACCGCGACCGCGGAATTAGCGCGCCGCTACCCGAATGCACGCATCATTTATTCCGGGGGCAGCGCCGCCTTGATGTTCGACCAGGTTCCGGAAGCACCCTTCGCGGTGAAAGAACTTGAGGCGCTAGGCATCGCTGGCGATCGCATTACCGCGGAGGATCAATCGCGCAACACGATCGAGAATGCCGTGTTCTCCCGGCTCATCGCCAACCCGAAACCGGGCGAGCGTTGGCTCTTGGTGACGTCGGCCTTTCATACGCCCCGCGCCATGGCTGTGTTCCGTGCGGCCGGTTTTCCCGTGGAGGCCTATCCGGTGGACTGGCGTACCCGTGGTCCGGTGGATTTGCGAAGGCTGTCCGGCTCGCTTGCCGAGGGCTTGGCTCGAACCGATACCGCCGTTCACGAATGGGTTGGGCTTCTGATCTATCGGCTCACTGGCCGCACCGACGAGTTTTTCCCAGCGCCTTAGCGGCATTTTTGCGCCAGGCGCTGTGGATTGCGGGCCCAACGATGCCGCTTTCGAACCCACTTCACTGTAACCGGCTACTATTTCTTACGGGAGAGGCTGATTCGTTCGTGTGTACGCGTCGCCGAACGAGGAGTGGTTGCGCTCGAGAGCGTGGCGCAATCGCTTGGGGGAATGAGCGTTATGTCGACCCATATTCCTGCTGCGCTCGCCGGCGAGGCGAATGCGACAGCAGTCGAGACCCGATCAGCGCGGTGGGCGTGGATCGGGACCGCTTTGACCGTCTTACTGGCGACGGCAGCCGTTCTAGCCGTGTCCTTCTTCGCCGTCGTCAACAATCTGTGATGCAGGCTTGGCCTGAGCGGGCGGCGCTACCTTGAGATTGCGTCGGCGCAATCCAGGTCGGAATTCTCCGCATGCCGCTCCAACTGATCATCGGCAACAAGAATTATTCGTCGTGGTCATTGCGGCCGTGGCTCGCCATGAAGGTCGCCGGCATTGCATTTGAGGAAACGCTGATTTCGCTCGACGCGCCTGACTTCAAGACACAGGTCAGGGCGCGGAGCGGCGCGGGTAAGGTGCCGGTTCTGATCGACGGCGACACGCATGTCTGGGAATCACTCGCGATCCTCGAATATCTGGCCGAGAAATTTCCCGGCCTGTGGCCGGTCGATGAACGCGCCCGTGCCCATGCACGTGCCGTCGCGGCGGAGATGCATGCGGGCTTCCAGCCGCTGCGACGCCATCTGCCCATGAACATCCGACGTCCTGTGAAGCAGCGCGCCCTCGATCAAGGATCGATGGCCGATGCCGCACGCATCGACGCTATGTGGAACGAGTGCCGCGCCCAATTTGGCAGCGGTGGTCCGTTTCTATACGGCGCCTTTTGTGCAGCGGATGCCATGTACGCGCCGGTCGTCTGGCGCTTTCACACTTACGCGGTCGAGGTGAGCGCCGCCGCGGGCGTTTATATGGACGCCGTCATCGCGCTACCGGCCTCGCGCGAATGGCGTGAGGCGGCGCGACGCGAACCGTGGGTTCTCTCGCACGACGAAGTCGACTGGCCCGAGGTGCTGCAGGAGTAAATTCTTTCAGCTCAGGCGCTGCTCAAGTTCGGTGAGCAACGGCCGCTGATAGGCTAGTATTCGGTTCATGGCCGTCGGCAGGGCGAAATAGGCCACGCGGTCGATTTCTGGAAAGTTTTGCCGGCGCCCCGATTTCGGCGGCCACTCGATCTCGAACGTGTTGCTGGCAAATGACGAAAGATTGAAGTCGGCCTCAAACGCCCAGGCGTAGACGATCTTGCCGCTCTTCTGCTTGACCGGTGCGAGCGCGACGAATTCGCCCGCTGCCACAAAATTTGTTTCTTCGGTGAATTCACGTCCTGCCGTCGCGAACAAATCGGCATCGGGCTCGGCAACGCCCTTTGGGATCGTCCAGACGCCTTCGTCCTTTTTGGCCCAGAACGGTCCTCCCGGATGCGCCAGCAGGACCTCCAAGGCACCCGCACGGCGAAACGCCAAAAGGCCGGCGCTCACGTTGCTGGCGTGGACCACGGGCGCAGACGGGTGCAGCGGCGATTTCACGCAGCGAAATCCAGGTTCCTGCCCGACGGGATTTATCACAGTTTGTCACGTGAACGCCCGTCAGGACGTGGCCTGCGCGTTAATGACGACTAGCTGCGGCTCTCTACCGCAGCCCTTGCTAAATAGGGCAATCTCTGCATGATTTTGTCACGATTACACCGACAATGCCGGTCTCCCCGCTGGCGCTCGAATTGAACGCGCCGGGTCGGGACCATGCCGAACCAATTCTCTGCACGGGAGTCAACGTCAATGCGATATGGATTTATCGCCGCTGTCGCCGCTGTCGCGGTAACTTTTGCGGCGGCCCAGGCCCAAGAAGCTCCGAAGGACGTCAAGGGTCTTTATCTGATGAGCGATTACCCGGCGGTCACGGTGCGGCCGGGCGAGACCTCGACCATCAGTCTGCGGCTGCAGAATTACGATATAGCGCCGCAACGCTTCGGGCTGTCGGTCTCCGGAGTGCCGACGGGCTGGACGGCAACCCTGTTGGGCGGCGGCCAACCGGTCGCCGCTGCAATGCCGGCGACGGATTCCAGCGTCTCCCTGCAGTTGCGGCTCGATGTCCCCAAGGATGCTCCCATCGGAACGCAAACGCTGACCGTCACCGCTGCCGGCGACACCACGAAGCTCGATCTGCCTATCGCGGTCACTTTGGCCAAAGATTTGCCGGCCAAGCTGACCTTGACGCCTCAGCTTCCGGAATTGCGCGGCACCTCGAAGTCGAGCTTCGAGTACCAACTGAACATCAAGAACGACAGCGGCAAGAAGCTGACGGTTAGCCTCGCCGCCCAGGCGCCGCCCAACTTCGACGTCTCGTTCACCGAGCAATATGGGAGCCAGGAGCTCAACGCGGTGCCGATCGACGCCGGCCAGAGCAAAGATGTAAAGCTCAAGGTAACGCCGCCAAATACGACGGCCGCCGGCAAATACAAAGTGACGGCACGGGTGAGCGCCGAAGACGCGTCGGCAACGACCGAACTCGGCCTTGACATCACCGGCCAGCCGAAACTTGAGCTCAGCGGCCGCGAGGGTCTGGTGTCCACACGCGCTTCGGCCGGCAAGGAAACGACTGTGCCAATTGTCGTTACCAACATCGGTACGGCGCCTGCCGAGGATATCCAACTCAGCGGCTCCGCGCCGAGCGGATGGAAGGTGACCTTCAATCCGAAGTCGATCGAACGGATTGCGCCGAACGAGAACAAGGAAGTGCAGGCGCTGATCACACCGACCGATAAGGCAATCGCGGGCGATTACGTGACGTCCATGCGCGCCGCTGCGCGTGGGGAGTCGGCCTCCACGGACTTCCGCGTGACGGTAACGACCTCCACCATGTGGGGCATCGCCGGCGTCGGCATCATCGGTGCGGCGCTGCTTGTGCTGGTTGGGGCGGTGGCGAGGTTTGGCCGGCGATGAATGATGTGGTGATCGAGGCCAAGGGCCTCACGAAGAAGTACGGGCAGGCGGTCGCCGTCGACCATATCTCGTTCAGCGTGGGGCGAGGGGAGATTTTCGGCCTCCTCGGCCCCAACGGTGCGGGCAAGACGACGACCATCCTGATGATGCTTGGGCTTACCGACATCTCGGAAGGCGACGTCAGCGTGCTCGGCTTCAACCCGGCACGCGAGCCGTTGTCGGTGAAGCGGCGGGTCGGTTATCTGCCCGACACGGTGGGATTTTACGACCAGCTCAGCGCAGCTGATAATTTACGGTACACCGCGCGGCTGATCGGCTTCGCGCTCACCGAGCGCGAGAAGCGGATCGCCGCCGCGCTTGAGCAAGTCGGGCTTGCCGAGTTCGCCGACCATCGCGTCGGCACATATTCGCGCGGCATGCGCCAGCGGCTTGGGCTTGCCGAGATCGTCATGAAGGGAGCGCAGATTGCCATCCTCGACGAACCGACGTCGGGATTGGATCCGCATGCGACCTCAGAACTTCTTGCCATCATCCGCCGCTTCAAGGCGGAGGGTGTATCGGTTCTGCTGTCGTCTCATTTGCTCGAACGGGTGCAAAGCGTGTGTGATCGTGTGGCGCTGTTCAGCGCTGGGCGCATCGCGCTCATGGGCACGGTGTCGGAGCTTGGCCGCGAAGTGCTGGGCGCCGGCTATGTAGTCGACATCGAGGCGGACGGCGCCGGGCTTGCCGAGCGGCTTGCGCTAATTCCCGGCGTCAGTGGTGTCGAGCAAACGGGCATCGGCAAGCTGCGCTTACACGCCGACCGGGACGTTCGCCCCGAGGCTGCGGCTGAGGTGGTGGCGATGCACGGCCGCCTGAAGTATCTCGGCGTTCAAGAGCCGAGCCTCGAAGCGATCTATACCCACTATTTCGAGGCAAAGCCGGAGACGCCCAAGGAAGGGACTCGCCATGCAGCGTGAAGGTTCCGCCTTTCAGGGCCTCGGCGTGGTCATGCTCAAGGAGCTGGCGGATCACCTGACCAGTATTCGTCTGTTCATCCTGGAGCTGCTGGTTATCCTCATCGCTATGGTTACGGTGTACTTCGGCGCCAGTCAGATCAAGTCGACGGTGGCCGAAGATCCCTTCCTCTTCCTGAGGTTCTTCACGGTTTCCCCCGAGCCGGCGCCGTCGTTTCTTTTCTGGCTCGAGCTCCTCGTCCCGGTGATGGCGATCGGCCTGGGATTTGATTCCGTCAATGGCGAGTACAATCGGCGAACGCTGTCCCGCATTCTCTCGCAGCCGATCTATCGTGATGCACTGCTGTTCGGAAAGTTTCTCGGCGGTCTCATGACGCTGGCCATAGCGCTCGTTGTGCTCTGGCTCTTGGTCATCGGCCTTGGACTGCTGTTCATCGGCATTCCACCCGGAGGCGAGGAGATCGCGCGCGCTTTCGTGTTCCTGCTGGTGACGATCGTCTACGCCGGCGTATGGCTGGCGCTCGCGCTGCTGTTCTCAATTCTGTTTCGCTCTGCCGCGACGGCGGCGTTGGCAACACTGGGTCTATGGTTGTTTCTCTACGTCATCTGGCCGGTGTTGGCCGGAGAACTGGCGCAGATTTTCGTGCCGCCCGATCCGCGTTACATGGCGCTCGGGCTGCAGACCCCCGGGACGGTAGTCCTGCAGCAAACTTTGGCGCGCTTCTCGCCGTCGACCCTGTTCGGCGAAATCGTGGTGGCTATCCTCGATCCAAC
>JASHVC010000384.1 GCA_030039655.1 Xanthobacteraceae bacterium
TTCAAGCACACTGTTCTCGACTATGGTGCGGAGAAAATTGATATTTTTGAATTGTGGCAGGTGCGTAGGCTCAATCGCTGTGGGAGCCGATATACCGTATGGGCGGGTCTAAGACCCGCCCATACGCGCCTCAACGCTTGTTTGTTCTGTTAACTCCAGCGGGGAGCCAGCTGCTGGATTCCCGCTTACGCGGGAATGAGCGGAGCTGGGTGGTTAGCGTGCGCACTGTCAGACGTGACAGCGCCATTTCCACACTTACCATTTCGGATGCTCGTCACCGATTGTTGCGTCATACCAATGCACGAACGCGAACAGGAACAACAGCCCGGCACCGGTCAGTATCGCGGTCACCGCCGCGGCGTAAACGCCCGCCAATAGCTCACCGGGAACAACAATTGCATTTGCTGCCAATGCCAGCCCGGCGATATTCATCGCCAGCGAGAATATCACCACCTGCCATGGCAAACGCGTCGGGTTTACGGTGCGCCGACGGCGCGGAAATGTCAGCGCCCAGCTGCCGAGAATGACGGCCATAACGCCGCTTGAAATGCGCCAAGCGATCGGCGCTGGGGCTGCGAACAATACCAACAGCGGCGGCAGGATCGAGCCGAGCGTGGTCATGAATCCGAGTTCAATCCAAGTGCGCGTCACCCAGCTGTCCCACTTGGTTATTCGACCCCCAAGCATTTGCCGAAGGATCATTGTCAAGACAGACAGGCCCGCGAAGGTCATGCCGACAGTCGCGAGTGTGTAGAGATAACCGAATGCGTCCACGTCAGCCCCGTGACCTGAGCCGGTTGTTCAGCCATGACCAGACTGTCAGGTTAATTTGAGCCCATTTGGATCGGTGGAGCAACGGGATCGCTTGACGCGTCTACGCACGTGGTGTCGCTTGGCTCGTGGGCAGGCCGCTCCAAATGTGAGCCAAATGTGCTTTCAATCGCGACGCACAAGACACTGCGGCACGCCGTGGCATTGCAAGGGGACCAGCGACTATATTACCGTTGTGAAGTGAATCCGCCTGAGAGCCTGAATCGCGAATTCAGGCATCGGAAAAGAAAGCGGATCACGACAACTCGCGGGAGGACAACGTGCACTTTTTTGAAGCCAGAACTTTTGTTCGCACCGCGTTTGCCGTGGGGGTGCTCGGCTGTGCGACAGCGCTGGCGTTTGGCCCGGCGCAAGCGCAGCAGCCGCCCTACCTGATGAAGATTTCGACACCGACCGTCAACGACATTCCGAATGCCTGGCTCGACGGCTATGCGGCAATGCTGGAAAAGGACTCCGGCGGCCGCATCAAGGTTCAAATCTTTCCCGCAAGCCAGCTAGGTACGATCCCGCGGCAGATCGAAGGAACGCAGTTCGGCTCCATTCAATGTGTGCAAATTCCACCCGAGTTCATGGTTGGTCTTGATCCACGCTTCCAGGTGCTCGCCGCTCCTGGTCTGTTCGCCTCAGACACCGAAGGTCAGCGCATCGCGGCCGATCCAGAAGTGCGAAAGCTGATGCTCGGGCTGGGCGCCGACAAAGGTTTGCACGGCCTGAGCGTATGGTACGCCACACCAAACGTGCTTATCAGCAGAACGCCGCTGCGCGAGCTTGCCGACTTCAAAGGCAAAAAGGTCCGCGTATTCGCATCGCCGTTCCAAACCGTGGCATTCGAGCGGCTTGGCATCACGCCGGTCGCCATGAGTCTGGGTGACGTCTTGCCGGCGCTCCAGCAAGGCGCGATCGACGGCGCCATTACCGGCATTGGACCGATCGTGAAATTCCACATGGTCGATGCGGCGAAATACGTTACTGCGATCAATCAGCCGGGGATTTTCATCATCGAAGAGGTGAACCAGAAATGGTACGAGTCCTTGCCCAAGGACTTGCAAGATATTGTTGACAGCGACGCGGCGAAGGAGGATGCGGCGATCGCTCCGATGGCCGTCAAGGCGGGCGACGACTATACGCAGGAGTGGAAATCCGGCGGCGGAACGTTGATCGAGCTTTCACCCGCCGAGCACGCTAAGATGCTGGAAGCCCTGGCCGGCGTCGGCACCGAAGTGTCGAGCAAGACCCCGATACTGGCGGACGCTTTCAAGGTTGTGACCGAAGCGGCAAAGCGCGCGGCGGGGACGGCCAAGTAGCCGTCGGCGCCTGTCTCTGCTCAATCGCGCGATCGTGCTGCACTTTGCGTACTTCCGGTTCGCTTTCGGTCGTGTCGAGAAAAGCAATCGACTGTTGGGCGAACCGGTGAACATAGAGCGGAGGAACTCGCCGTGAGTGGAAGTCTGACACCGGTGAAGGTTGCGCCCAAAGGCATGGGACTGAACGATTTCGTCGCCATGCAGGAAGGCTTCTTTGCCGCCGAAGGTCTCGACGTCGAGTTCGACTGGAAAACCTTCCGCGGCACACAGTCGAGCTGGAAGGACCTGAATTACTTCCAGCGGCCGCAGGACCGCCCGTACACCGAGGATAAGCAGGATGTGATTCAGGGCGCCTGCTTGTGGGGAACTATATGTAATGCCAGCGCCGGCATGGGCCGTGCCGTGACCGAAGGCTACGGCGAATCGCCGTGGGCGATCTTCGTGCGGCCGGATTCGGAAATACGCCGGCCCGAGGATCTGCGTAATGTGCCTATTGCCGTGGGCATGCGCGCGGGCAGCCACTTCAACGTGCCTTATCGTTTGGAAAAGTATCTGCCGCTGGCGGAGATAAAGTATCTGCCGCTGGCGGAGATCAAGACCATCAACACCGGCGGCTTTGGCGCGAGGCTGAAGGCGCTGCTCGACGGCGAGGTGGGTGCGGCCAGTCTGCTGCCGCCGCAGATCGCCATGGCCGAGCAACTCGGCCTTCGCAAAATCATCGAAGATCACTTCAAGACGGTGTGGTGGGTACCGACGGGGGCGCCTGAGCAAGTCGTCCACGGCTACATGCGGGCGCTCAATCGCGCCGAGGCAGCGCTAGGGCAAGATCTCGCCAAGTACCTGCCGCTTTGGCGGCTTGCCGTCCCGCCAGAATTTGAGGACTTTCACCCGTGGGACTTCACGAAGTTCGGCCGTGGCGAACGCTTCGTCGGCAAGCCGCTGCCGCGCGAAGATTTCGCCGAGGTTTTCGCTCAGGTCGAACGCTGGGGCCTCGATCAATACGTCAAGGATCGGGATCCGGAGACGCTCAGCTATTCGGCGGCGTAGCTGTTGTGACTGAGCGTGCAGCTTTCGTGGAGAGTCTTTGCTACACATCGTGAATGCGCGTCCGAACGGCGCTCATTCACCCCGGGAAACGCGAATCCACGCAGACGACTATCTGCCGCTAAATCTTCAACAGCCGCTTGGCATTCCCGGAATAGACCTTCTGCTCGTCGGCCGGCGATAGACCGATCTTCTTGATGACTTCGACGCCTTGTTTCTTCAATACCTTCAGGGGCGGTGCGTCGGTGCCGAAGATGAAGTGGTCGGCGCCGACGGTCTCGAAGGCGCAGCGCGCCGCCGGCGGGTGATAGCAGGTCGATTCCAGATACATCATTTTCAGGTAATGGCTCGGCGGATGCTTGATCAGCATCGGCGAATAGGAGCCGAGAAAGTAGGCCTCGTCCTGCAGATTGTAGGCGTAATCCATGCGCCCGATCATCTCGCAGATGCCGCCGCCCAGGTGCGTGCCGACGAGTTTCAGCTTGGGGAATTTCTCGAAAATGCCGCGCACAATGAGGCGTGCCAGCGCAAGTGCGTTGTCCATGGGGCGGCCGACGCTCGACGCCAGGCGGTAGTCCTTCAACCGCTCCTCGCCGAAGCCGACGGACGGAGGATGGATGACGACCGGCACGTCGAGTTCGGTCGCGAGCTGAAAGAACGGCAAGCAATCGTCGTCGTCGGGATAATGACCGGGGAGGCTCGAAAGGATCCAGGCGCCGCGCAGCCCGTCCTCTTTGATGGCGCGCTCCCACTCGCGCAAGAACGCGTCTCCACCATGGGGTACGGTCGTGCCGATGCCGTAGATGGTCGGATATTTGTTCTGCAGCGAGGCGATATAGCGGTTGACCTTCTTGACCGTGTCGAGCATTTGCGCGCGGTCCATATTACGCAGCTCGTGGATCGGCTGGCTGACCAAAGTGGCGTCGACGCCGGCTTCCTGCTGCGCCTCGAGAACATTCTCGATCGTCATTGGGCAACGGCCCTGCCAGAACGGCGCGGCCTGCTGTTCGGGCATCTGCACGTGGGTATGGAAATCGAGGATCATGTTTTTGGGTTCCTGTGACGGCGAAGCGAGAGTTTTCGCGCTCGGCTCAGTCGGCCTTTTTTATGCCGGCCGCGGCGATGATCGGCCACCATTTCTCGATCTCGGCCTTCTGCAGCGCGGCGAGCGC
>JASHVC010000385.1 GCA_030039655.1 Xanthobacteraceae bacterium
ACTCCATGGTCGAATGCTTGTTTGTTCATGCCCGAGGCGTGACCATCAGTGCCGGATGTCGGCTGCAGATGTTTGTAAAGTATCGTGGTCGGTCTATGGGTGGCCGCTCGCACGCTGGTGCCACGCACCGGCCAGTAACCCCCGGATACCACCGCCAGGCGCCAACTAGGGGCAATCGGAACTCGCCGAACGCGTGCATTTCTCCCCTGTGTGATAAATTTGCACTATTGCGTTGAGACTTGGTTGGTTAAGATTTCATTAACGTAAGTTGCGTTGGGGGTTGTGTTGTGTCGCGTTGGCGGTTCCTGGGCGCTGCGTCCTTTTCGATTCAAGTCCTGACAATGGCAGCCGCGGTCGCGGCCGAATTGCCGGTGAAAGCGGCTCCGCCGCCACCTCCACTTTCTTGGACCGGCTTCTATATCGGCGCCAATGTGGGCGGCGGATTCAGCCAGAAGACCTTCATAGACAATGATGCTGCGTTCGGCCCTCCGATCGGAGGCATCGACGGATCCCGACGCCGTCCGGGTGGGTAGGCGGCCTGCAAGCTGGGTACAACTATCAGATCAATTCGATCCTTCTTGGGCTTGAGGGTGATTTCACGTGGCTGGGGACTAAGAGCAGCTTTTCCTGTTTCCCGCTGCTCGCGCCGCAAACTTGTACGGCCGATCCCGAATGGGTCGCTGCCGTTACCGGGCGCCTTGGCGTCGTGACGGGACCGGCGCTGTTTTATGTGAAGGGCGGCCCAGCATGGATTCGGGACACCTACACCGACCTGGCTTTGCCGGGCGCTCCAGCGATCGCGGCTCCAGGTGATCTTTTCGTCGCCCACGAAATCAGGGCTGGTTGGACCGCCGGAGTAGGCCTCGAGTACATGTTCCTGCCGCGTTGGTCGCTGCGGCTCGAATATGACTATTACGGCTTCGCCGATCACTCGGTCGGTTGGGATGGTGTGGATGGAGGTTCTTTCACCGAGCTGATCCGCCAGAACCTACAGACGGTCACTCTGGGACTGGATTATCACTTTGGGGGTGCTGGCGCCGCGCCGGCTCCGCTTCCCATACTGGTCAAGGCGCGCAGTTCGGATAACACCGAAGCCAACAATATCATGGCGTTTACCGGACTCGACGTTTCGAAGTTCAGCGTGTCGGGCTGGATTGGGACGCTGATCGCGCCGACGAAGGATCTCGACACTTCGGGCATTCGCGTATGGTTCGTGGGTGAATCAGGTGGCTATCTGTATCACGACGGAGCGGCGGCCTTCCACGGTATCTACGAGAGCGGAGAAGTTTTGGCCGGCTACGGGTTCGAGGGTGACAATTACTCGATCAACCTGTTGGCGGGACCGAACGCCATTAATCACATGGTGTCTCCCTACGACCCGACCAATCACGTGCAGGGAACCGACGGCGGAATCAAGATCCGCGCCGACGCTTACCTGACGCCGACCACGGGCTTTATGAACTACACCGAAGGCGAGTATTCCACGGCGTTCAATACCTATTGGGCCAGAGAAAAATTCGGCTTCGACATCACGCGCGGACAGGAAATTTATGTCGGCCCGGAAGTGGCCGTATTGGGCGATGAGCGGTTTAACCAATGGCGGGTCGGCGCCCATATCTCGAACATGAAAATCGGCAAGCTCCAGATCGACCTGTCAGCCGGCTACGCGGATGACAGCATCGTCGGTACGAGTGCTTACGGGCACATCGAACTGAGCGAGAATTTCTAAAGCCGACGAAGCCTGCCGGAGCGGTCAGCGGCGAAGTTGCTGAGCCGTCGGCAGGTCCTGTCTCTGCTGAACAGATGATATGTGCTTCGCCTGCGTCGCGGCGGAGCAAGCTCTTTTGAAGAATCATTCTTCACGATTCGTCGATCTGACGTTAGTTAACTGGCGATTTGGCGGCTCCTCACACAGCAATCACGCCTGCCGACACTGGCCGTCCCCGCCGCATCGACGGCCAACCGCGCGACGTCGCTAACGTTCGGTCGCGCGCTAACCTTGCCATTTAAGGTTATCAGCCGATGTCGCTGGAGTCCGTCCGTGCGGGTCAGCGATAACCAATTAAGCCCGAGTGGAGACATGCGTGACCGAAAATCTTGATGTCACCGAAGGCTCCGTGCGGTCCAGCCATCTGTCGGTAGGGAAGGATGGCGCTGAGGGCCGTCAGGGCGTTGGGGAAATGCAGCGGTGCAATGCGAGTACAATGAGCGACCGGCGTCATCTGAAGGAGACACGTCCGTTGCAGAGCTGAAGTGCCTCGCGCGCGCGCAGGAGACTGGCGCGTGCGCAACACGGCAGCGCGTGAACTATATCGAAGGTTGGCGAAAGACCGTCGGTGCCACTAATGAGCCCGCGACGGAACGGGACCGCGTAGAGGTGTGGCTGAGCCCGGTCCAAACCCTCGGGGCCGGCAGCAGCTATCGCGAAATCCTCAGCGCCAACGAACTGCTGGCATTGGATCAAATCAAATCTGCCGCGCTGCGCAATCGCAAGCTTTTGGGCAGGGTGCTGCTGCGGACCGCCCTTTCCCACGTCGTGAACGGGCGCATTGCTCCGGGCGAATGGCGGATTCATCCCGACGCGAACGGCCGGCCGGTCATTGCCAAGAGCATGCCACAGATCAACTTCAGTATTTCCTATGCCGAACCAGTGGCGGTGGTCGCCGTTTCGGAAAAGCTCCGCCTCGGGATCGATGTGCAAACCGTGGAAGACACCACGGAGGATATGATTGCGGCATTCTGCTGCTCATGCGAGCAGGGCCTGTTGGACGCGGGACCCGTTTCCCAGAATTCCCGTGAATTTGTCCGGCTGTGGACCCTCAAAGAAGCCTACACGAAATTGGTCGGCTTGGGTCATGGAATCGAATTTGATTCCATCGGTTTCAATTTGGATTCGCTGCACCTCCTTCATGGTACGTCGGCACAGGTCAAAGACCGCAACGTTCATTTTGAAACCATGTGGGTCACCAGCGGCCGTACGCTGAACCACGCGGCGATCGCCATCGACTTCTCGTCTTCGGCGTGCGCATCGGCGGACTTGCAGGTTATGTCCATGGCAGGCACGGACGAGACCACGCCTGCGATCCATGTCCCGAACGTCAATATTTTGGCGCCTGCGAATCTGCGGGGGATGGACCGGCAATGAATCTAGTCAGCCCCATCGATACCGGAGCGCTTTACGCCGACGACGGCGCACCGGACCCCAAGCTTCTGCATCAATTCTTTGAGCTTCAGGCGGCAGCGCGACCCGCGCACGCCGCGGTCGAGTGTGAGGGCGCGACCCTGACCTATAAGCAGCTCGACCGTATGTCGAACCGGATCGCCCATTGGCTGCGCGACCGCGGCGTCGGCCCCGGCGCCATGGTCGGGATATGCATGGACAAGTCCTGCCAGCTCTACGCCGCAATCGTTGGCGTCTTGAAAGCGGGCGGCGCCTACGTGCCGATCGATCCCAAATTTCCCATCGATCGAATTCGCAGCATAGTGGAAGACGCCTGGATCCAGATCGTCAT
>JASHVC010000386.1 GCA_030039655.1 Xanthobacteraceae bacterium
GAAGAACGCCGACCGCAGCCCGGGGCGCGGGTGAAGGGCCGATGACGATGCGGTCTTGCCCGAATGCTTCACGGTTCCGGCGTCCATTCGCTTAGCGCATCGACCAACTCCTCAAACGACGCGCTCGAGTCGATCGGGAGGTCGTTCTTGCCCGGCTTGTTGCGGCCCCTCGACCAATCGAAATAGGCAATCGGCAGAGAGCAAGGCTGAACAGCCGATATGATGGGGTGCCCAAACAGCGGCCGCGTCGTGGTGATAAAAATGCGCTCCAAACCGAGAGACGCGGTCAGGCGTTCAACATCTCTGGCCTCGACCGCTCCTGTCACGAAGGTGTTTGCGATCTGCATCAGACTCATGTCATTGGGTGTCGTGCCGATGATCGAGATCGATAGGGCGGGTCGCATCTTCGAAAAGGCCCGCGCGACTTGACCCATGAGCCATTGCTCGTGGACGCCGGATCGCACTGGTAGGAAGCCCACCCGGCCGTTAACGATCGGTTTGTCTGCCCGCCTTGTTCTGTCGCTGCGCTCATGGGAAGGCTTGATTTTGCGGATGGTGCGCCGAGGCAACATGGTCGCGCCGAAGGCCTGGGCGTGTGCACACGGGGCAATAATTTCCTCAGCCCCCCCGGCGATTTCTTGCCAAAAATTCTGCCATTCCTGGGAGGTAGGTCCCACTTCGACTCTGTCGGTTCCATCTCGTCGCCGATTTGGTTGGGCCGCGAAGGATGATCGGACTGCCTCGACACAAGGGTGAGCGTCCTCAGGCCCCAGCAGGCCGGCATCGGCAATGAAAATATCGCAGGGGAGGTCGAGTTTAAGGAGCGTCTCCACGAGGCTGAAGGGCGCGTGGGCGGGATCGACGATTTCAATCCGCGCAGGTTCAATATTTTGGAGGAAATTGAACAAGGATTTGCAATCGCCTGAGGAAGAAAAGTTGAACCGGAGCGATTGCGGCACACCGCCGGCAGGGTTCGTTATTTCGACGAGCATTCCTTCGGCCGCGCATCGGATCTTCAGAAGAAGAACATGCTGCCCAGCGGACGCCAGTTGACGCGCCCGCTCGCTGGCGACGGCGCCGACGGCGCCTGCGCCAGTAAGCAATAGCCTTGGATGGCTCGCGTTGTCTGTCGCATCAAGCTCAATCGCCTGTCTCGCAACGCGTAGCGGGTCTGCGGCCATGAACGCCGCGCACTCCGAACGGTGGGCTGGAAACCGCTTTTCGAGCACACCTAGATTGCGGACAATCAAAGACCTTCGCTCTGGTCCAAATGACTTGGAGCCGGCATGCCCAACATAGATCGACGGTGCGCACACATTCCTGAACCCGCGCTCCCGTGCACGCAGGCAAAAATCCGCATCTTCGAGATACCCCCGGCCAAAATCCTCCGAGAGCGCGCCGACCGCGTCGAGACAGGCACGGGTGACATAGAGGCAAAAGCCGATCCCACTGGGAATGTCGACGACGCGGTCAGCGTTGACATGTGCGGCAATGTTGTCGATCCGCTTGATATCTTCGCGCGAGGGCAATGGATTCGACGTGTTCGGAATTGGAAAACTGGCGAATTCGCCATTATTGGTAAGCGGTGTGACCGTTCCGATCTCGGGAGACGATTGGGCTGCTGCGGAGAGACGGTCGATAAAATCCGGCGGAACGACCGTATCCGCGTTCAGAATAATGACGTCTCCACTTGCGATCCGACTAAGGGCACGATTGACGCTGCCGACGAATCCGAGGTTGTACGGGTTTATCAGGACCTCGGCGTCGCCATCGGCCGCGATCTCGCGCAGATACCGTGCAATCCGAGGATCGGGAGTCGCATCATTGATAATGATCGCGTGATGATGGCGGAGTTTTAGTGCTTGGCGCAGAGCCTCCAGGCAAAGGGTAGTTGCTTCATAGTCGCCGTAGACGGGGACTATGACGGTTATAGTCGGGCAGCCAGTGCCTGTTGGAAGCCTCCGGCCTACGCCGTTGGCCAGCCTGGCGGCGTTACTGGGCGCACGGCTTGTTTGGAATACGTTTCCGTCTACGGACAGAAGAATTGATTGAAGCCTTGACGACTTTGGCCGCCGCATTGAGAAGGTGGCGGCATGACCGTATCCGGCGAGAGGATGGCGGGCGTCCGGCTGGAATTTTGTGCTGACAGTTTGGGCGCCATCAGTGATCGAAACTTCAAGGTCTGCCTTGTTGTCCCAAACAGCCCACCCCTCGATCGCGTCGTCGTAGGTGGTGACGTTCGCGAACCTTCGCTGTCCATGCTCTCGTAAGACCTGTATGGGCTTCGTGAGGAGAGAAAGATCGCGCTCGTAATCGATGAGATTGAGTGCTGCCTTTATCTGCTGGTCGCCATTCGCCCACGCCAGCATCCTTCGATTAGCCGCAATATTACCTGGTGCGATATCCAGCGCTTTCGCCATGTCGGCGATCGCGTCAGCCTTGGCGCCCATTTTGTAGGATGCTTCTCCGCGCAGGACATAACAGTGAGCCTCGGGTACGGGAGGTATGCGACACCGGCGATCGGCGAGCTTGAACGCCGGCGCGATATTGCCGTCTGCCAGCGCCACGGCGGCGAGCAATTCCAGCGACTCGTAATGAGGCTCATCAAAGATCGTCCGGTCGACAGCCATCGTCATCAGCCCGAATTAAGGTGCTTCGTTGAAGCGACTGTTGGTCAATTGCACCACAGGGCGGCTGATGCTCGCTGGAAACCTCACGGCGTGACGATCAGGCGATTGCGGCCTGGTCGGATTTTGGGCGGCTACGAAAGACGCGAATACGGTCGGCCGATGCTTCATACTTGCTGGCGGGTGTTTTGGTCTCGGGTTCGTCAGCTGCTTCAACGTTCTTCAAACTCAATCGCAGGCCTACCAAGGGTTCGCGGCCCGTTGGGCCGGAAGCAACAACTCTGTTGCTGATAATTCGCATGGCGGGCGATCCGAGAAAGATTGCCTCAACGCAGAATTGAAAGTGAACGGCCGCTGGTCCGTTCAGCTCAATCATAAGCCCGACGACGGGCATGGCTCTGCCGCGCGTTCCGGCAAATGAGCCAAGCTCGACAGTTTCACCGGAGACAGGCATAGGCTTGGCAGTCTTAACCGCATAACGGATCTGCAGATCCGAAGGTTTTTCCCGCCAATCAATGGCTAGCCCCTCGATCCGCATGGGCGTCGATGGACCGCCAAGCCACTCGTCGGCCATCACCGTCACGTCTCCGAGGCCGGTGACGTGACCGAGAAGACGCAGGTCGTCAAAATCATGGGCGAAGCCATTGTTCGCCTGCGAGGTGATCGCTTTGCCCTGGCTAATCGGCTCTATTCTGACCGTGGCGGCAGTCGAACCGCCTTCTTCCATGGGAATGACTTGCACGGCGAGCCTTGCTGCCGCGGTCGCGCGAACAACCAGACAGGTCTCTGGCTCCCAGAGTATGGGCTCGTTGTGATCCGGATAGAGAACGAAGGTTATGTCCTTCTTTGAGGAAGGGTCGGCGGAGAGCTTGACCCGAGGCGGCTGTTCTTGGTCTTCCGCCGCCGTATACCGAACAAGGAAAAGGCCGCGATCTATGGTCACGGTTCTCTGCTGCTGAGTGCGTTCCATCTTGTATGCTCAATCGCTTTGCGCTGGCCGCGATGAAATATCCACCTCAATGAGGCGCCCCCGCCGCCGCATTCAGTGCTGACGGCGACGACGGAACATGGCATCCGACTATCAAAAAAGCATGATTGTCGTCCATTAGAGTACGTTTAAATATTTCATCAGAACTGAATGCTTTTGCTGTGATTCGAGCCGGACGGGTTGTCCGCATGAATTAAAAATTGCAGTCACGGATACTGCGCGGCCCACCCCAGATCAAGATACTCGAACGAATTGAATTGCAGCCTAATTATTAGAATTGTTGGTGTCGAAGCCTGCGGAATGCACGACAGTCAAGACCAATATCGGCTGCGCTGGGCCGTTTATTTGCGCCTCATATTTGTTGCGCGAACAACGCGCTGAGCAGTTTGCGAAAATTTGCGGACAATTCTTCGCGCAAAAGATCAGCTTAAGTTGGCGCAACAATCAATTCAATTTTAGAAGCTGGGCGAAGCAGTGCGTTCAGTACCGGTCGCATTTAGCTGATGCAGCAATTGACGCGACAGCACGCCGGCAAATAGGTTGCTCGACGTCGAGAGCACGGGAGCACTTCAGCTATGGCGACATACGATCTGCACCGATCGGAGCTGAACAGCATTTTGGCTTCGGACCATATCGACCCTTCAGTGAGAAAGGCGATCATCGATTATCTGCAAGATGACGGATTGCTGGGATCGCGGCACAGCACAGTCTCGGTGCAGGAGGGTACCCATGCTGCCCCCGGCACACAGGTTCTGATTGTCGATACGCCGAACGCGACGGTCAACACTTCGAGCGATCCAAATCTCAAGGCGATTGTCGACATCAGCAGCGGTGAGCTGAAGGTGACTGGAGGCGACAATTTGATTGTTGCCACTGGCTCGCACGTCAACCTGGTCGACCTCAGCGGTTCCAGCGGCAACGTTGTGGTCGATGCCGAGGGCAGCGATCCCTCCCATCACGGCGGCAATCTATTCGGCGATGGCGGCAACTACAGCACGATGTGGGGCGGCCACGGAAATGATGGATGGGGAAGGGACGGTGACGGGGGCCGTCACGACAACGGATGGGGACGCAGTGACAATGGATGGTCCGACGGAAGAGACGGCGATTGGGGTCACCATGATCGCGGGTGGGGCGGAGGTAACTTCGAAACCGTGGGCGGAAGCCGACACGACGGATGGTTTGGAGGTGGCGGCCAGACTTGGGGCGATCACGGCCATTACACCACGCTTGCGGGCGGCTGCGGCGACAGCGACGATAGAGGTCATCACATGCATGGCGGTCGCGGCAATGACGAAACGGGCGGCGGCACGACGACGATGATCGCCGGTACCGGAAACGAGACCATGATCGGCGGTAATGGCAATTATCAGTTTGAGATCGGCCCCCATGGTGGCAATGATGACATCATTGGCGGTAAGGGCAATAACACGGTTGTGTTCGACGATAGCGTCAACGACGTAAGGATGACGACGCAACACGGAGTGACGACGGTTACATTCGGCGACACGCATGAGACCGTCAAACTCACCGGCATCCAGAACATCGTGTTCACGGATCACGGAAAGTAACCGAGATATCGCGGTTGGCGTCTTGCCTCTCGGAAAACTGCTCGAGCCAGTCAGCTTCGTAGTCTGCTGACTGGCTCGAACTTGCGGAAAAGTCACATCAATTGACGCGGTGAATCTCGGACTTTCTTTATCTTGCTGTGATTAGCTCGCACGGCGGTAAACGCGATGGCCTGGCGACTTCTTCGATCGCGCCGGCGCTGGCGCCCGAGAGCAGCAATGACGGCAATAGCAAAGATCGATCCCAGCAAAATTGCCGCCTCGCCAACGGAAGGACGGGGTGACCGTTCCGCGTTGGATTGCTTGGTCATCGTTGCTCGGCATAGCGGCATTCATCTCTCAGTGCCGCAGCTCATCCACGATAACCTCCTGACCGGCGAGACAGTGACGGCGGCGCAACTTCTGCGATGCGCGCGGGCGGCCGGCTTGAAAGGCAAGGTCACCCACCTCCGCAAAAACGAATTGAGTCATTTGAAAAAGGCTCTGCCCGCAATTGTGACGCTTAAAAACGGTTCCAACATGGTGCTGTTGCGTCTCGACGGCGGGCCGGAGGATGTGCGCGTCATTCTTCAGGATCCGAATGCCGATCCTGAGGCGCTCCTCATTATTGACCCCATTCGGTTCCACGAGGTTTGGAGCGGAGATGTAATTCTCATTAAGCGCAACTATGAGATCTCCGACGAAAACCAGCCTTTTAGTATTGGACTCGTCGCGGCTTTTATTTTTCGTGAGCGGTGGGTCGTGCGGGACGTCGCGATCAGCGCTGTCGTCTTGAGCTTCCTGGCGTTGTCGCCGATCATGTTTTGGCGGCTGCTGTCCGACAAGGTGATCTACTACAAGGCATACAATACGTTCTTCGTCGTTTGTCTGGCTATGCTGGTTCTGGTGATATTTGAAGCCGTTTTCGCCTACGTGCGGCAGTTCCTCATCGTCCATTTGACGACGCGAATAGACGTCAAGCTCGCGACCTATATGTTTGAAAAAGTTTTGAACCTGCCCATGGAGTTCTTCGAGCGAACTCAAACGGGAACCATCACTTATGATATGAACCAGATGTGGAAGATTCGCCTCTTCCTCATGGGGCAGGTTTTTGGGACGGTGCTGGATTCGACGACGTTGATCATCTTTCTACCGATCATGTTCTTCTTTAGTCCGATCATGACGCTGATCGTGCTGGTGTCGTGCGGCTTGATGGCGGGTTGGATCATTTTGATGTTGCCTGCGTACAGGCGCAAGTCGCAGGCCGTCGAAGCTGCAGAATCCGAGCGCGGCGCATTGCTCGTACAGACGATCTACGGCATTCGGACCGTCAAATCACTGGCGCTCGACGCGCGCCAGCGGCACCACTGGGATGTGATCACCGCCCGTGTCGCCAAATTGCGATTTGCCGAAGGCATGCTGGGCAATCTCATTCAGGCGTTTGTGAGACCGTTGGAGCGCTTTGCCGTCAGCGGATCTTACGCCGTCGGCGTTTATTATGCGCTCAGCAGCAACGATCCTGTCTATGTCGGCGCGCTTTTCGCATTCCTCATGCTCTCCCAGAGAGTCTCCGGGCCGTTGCTGCAGCTGGCCAAGCTTATCAACCAGTATGATGAAGCGCGTATAGCGGTTACGGTGGTCGCCAAGCTTGTCAATCAACCGCCGGAAGAAGGACGCTCCGGAAATGGTGTGCGTAAGCCCATTGACGGACATATCGAATTCTCAAAGGTCACCTTCAGGTACCCCGGCGCTGCAGGCCCCGCACTAGACGCTGTGTCCTTCGACCTTCCGAAGGGAACGACCTTGGGCATCATGGGGCGAAGTGGTTCGGGGAAGACCACCGTCACGCGGCTATTGCAGCGCCTTCATTCCGAATACTCGGGAATGATCAAAATCGACGGTATCGACGTGCGCGAATATGACGTTGACCATCTGCGCCGAAGCCTCGGAGTGGTCCTGCAGGATAACTTCCTCTTCAGCGGGACGATCCGCGAGAACATTACAGCCGGAAAGATCGACGCGACATTTGACGAAATGGTACGCGCGGCGCGGTTGGCCGGCGCCGAGGAGTTTATCGAGAGGCTTCCGCGGGGCTATGAAACCTATGTCTACGAGGGATCGCCCAATCTGTCTGGTGGGCAGCGGCAACGGCTCGCGATCGCGCGTGCCTTAATCGTCGATCCCAAGATCCTGATCCTCGACGAAGCAACAAGCGCGCTGGATGCGGACAGCGAGGCGATCGTCAACGCCAATATCTCGCGCATCGCCCACGGTCGCACGCTGATTATCATCTCGCACCGTTTGTCGTCCCTGGTTTCTGCCGACGCGATCCTCGTGCTCGAACAGGGTGTCGTAATGGACGTGGGGCGGCACGACGAGTTGCTGGAGCGATGTGACATC
>JASHVC010000387.1 GCA_030039655.1 Xanthobacteraceae bacterium
CGGAACCGCGCAGAATTGAGCGCAGCCGATGGAGAATTAGCCATGAACCTGCTCAAACAAATCGAAAACGAACAAGTGGCAAAACTTTCCGCCGGCAAGGAAATTCCCGATTTCCAGCCTGGCGATACGGTGATCGTCAACGTCAAGATCCTGGAAGGCGAGCGCAGCCGCGTGCAGGCCTATGAGGGCGTGTGCATCGGCCGCGCCGGCTCCGGCCTGAACGAAAACTTCACCGTACGGAAAATCTCGTACGGCGAGGGCGTCGAGCGCGTGTTCCCGCTCTATTCGCCGATGATCGACTCCATCAAGGTCGTGCGCCGCGGCAAGGTGCGCCGCGCCAAGCTGTACTATCTGCGCGGCCGGCGCGGAAAGTCCGCACGTATCGTCGAGCGGCAGGACCACGGCACGCAGGTGGAAGCCGGCGCCGAGGAGTAACGCGTCGTAGCCCGGATGGAGCGAAGCGCAATCCGGGAACGACCGTGCGGCTTTATCGCCGCTCCCGGATTTCGCTTCGCTCCATCCGGGCTACGGTTACGACGGCTACTTTCCCCACAGCGCCTTCGAGGCTAGCCGCGCGCCCTCGGCGAGAGCCGACAGCTTCGCCCAGACCAAATCCTCGTGCAGGCGCGAGCCGAGGCCGCAATCGCTGCCGCCGATCACGTTCTCGCGCCCGACTGCGGCGGCGAAGTTTTGCAGCCGGCGCGCGATCAGCTCAGGATGTTCGACGATGTTGGTGGCGTGGCTGATCACGCCCGGCATGATGAATTTGCCGGCGGGCAGCTTGATGTCTTTCCACAGCGTCCACTCGTGCTCGTGACGCACGTTGCCGGCCTCGAAGCTGTAGCATTGCGCGTTCACCTGGAGCACGAGATCGATGACGTCGCGCATCGAAATGTCGTGCGTGTGCGCGCCGTGCCAAGATCCCCAGCAGAAATGATGGCGCACGCGATCCGCGGGCACACCGGCGAGCGCGTGATTGAGCGCGTCGATCCGGACCTTGAGATACTTGCGATACTCGGCGACGGTCGGCTCCGGCTTGATCATGTCCCATGACGTGGCGACGCCGGGATCGTCGATCTGCAAAACGAAGCCCGCATCGGTCACCGCGCGGTATTCCTCGCGCAAGGCGTCGGCGATGGCGAACACGAACTCCTCGTCGGTCGCGTAGTACTCGTTGAAGATGTGATGATCGAGCCAGCCCGGCGCGTACACGCAAACGAAAGCCTCGTCGGCACCGCCGGCCGCTTTCAGCGCCTCCTTGAAAACGCTGACCTCCCGCTTGATCGCGTCGGTCGCCCGGCCCTTGATCGGCCCGGTCACCACCATCTTGGTGGGCGGCGAAAACCGCGGCTCCTCGCCGGGCACGCAGAACATGGTGCCGACGCGATCCATGTCAGCGTAGAGCTTGGGAAAAGTAGCGCGTTCGCGGGTGTCTTCCCGCCCCGATCCTTTTTCGCCGGGGTTCAACGGCCGCGTAGTCACGCCACCGAATTGCTGTGCGTAGTAGGCAAAATTCCGCCCATTCCAGAATTCACCGTCGCCCACGCAGCTGATCCCGATCTCGACCTGTTTCTTGATCACCTCGCCGACTTGGCGAACCAAAAGGCCGGTATCCTCCGCCGCCGCACCGCCGGTACTGCGCGGCGACCATGAGGCGTAATTGCCGGCTGCGGCGCCGACGGGCGGCAGCCTGCCGGCATGGGACGTTCTGATCGCGATTTCGCTTCGCTTCATTTAATGGCTCCCTGCGAGTCCCCAACGTATCGCATAGTTCCGCGTAGCGACAGAATGCCCACTCTTTTCCTCGCGCCCCACCGACGGCGAAGGACGGCCCAACCTATGTGTGTGAGAGTGCGGCGGAGTAATCAGGCCAGGCGCAACAATCGCGCCACCAGCCGCTCCACATCGTTCGTCGTATGATAGAGGCCGAAGCCGAGGCGCAGCCTCGTGCCGCGCACATCCGTGATGATGTTTGCGGCGTGCAGCCGCCGGCACCACAGCACCGCCTCCGGATGCTCGAAGGCGAGGAAGTTGCCGCGCGCCGGATCGCTCATCGGCACGACAAGACGCTCGGCCGCGAACGGACCGATTTCACGATCACCTAACGCGCTCATGAACTGTGCTTGCAGCGCCACCGCGTGCGCGTGCGCCAGCGCAGCATCGATCGCTTCGCTGTCGAGCCAATCGAGCACGGCGCGCAGCCGATAGAGCGCAGTCGGATCGAGCGTTGCACCGGCAAAGCGCCAACCGTCAGTGGAATAAGTGATAGATCCGCCGCCGCTCACGAGATCGCCGAGGCCCGCAACCCAGCCGGTATTCCGCGGCCGCAGAGCAATGCCCGGCGGGCAATGCATGAAGCAGACCCCCTCGCCCGCCATGGCGTATTTGTAGCCGCCCGCGATGTAGAATACGCGATCCGCTATCGGGCCAAGATCGGTCGGCCGCGCCAGAAAGCCGTGATAGCCATCGATCGCGATCAGGCGGTCCGGCGCCGCGAGACTGGCGGCAAGCTTTGTGAGATCGACGAGCGCAAAGCCTGAATTAAACAGGACTTGGCTCACATAGACGAGGTCAGGCGACACCTCGCGCGCTGTAGCGGCAAGACGTTCGGCGAGCGTCGCAAACGGTTCCGCCGGCACGGCGTGAAGTTCGATGAGCCCATCCTCGGCAAGCCGCTCGCACTGGCGGCGAAACGAATGGAACTCGCCGTCGGTCGCGACGACACGGACGGCGCGGCCAACAGGACAGCACGACAACAGCCGATTGACGAATTCGTGGGTGTTTGGGGCTGGAACGAGAGTCTTTGCGTCTTCGAGCCCGAGGTGCTGGGCGATGGCCTCGCTCGCATCACGCCATACCGAGCCGAGCACGGTCTTCCATTTGTCGTCGGCGAGCCACGCCGCATCGTCCCACGCCTCGATCTGCGCCTTCCGGGCGATGTCCGGCCAGAAGTGGTGGCTGTGCGCCGCAAAGTGCAGGCGTTGTGGATCGGCATCGCGGAAGCGCGAAAATCCGGCGCTCAGATCAAGCGGCACCCGGTGTGCCGACTTAATCATCGCAGGCAAAGCCTTCATCATCGCGGGCAACGTCCTCGAAAAGGCGAACCGAGACGCAATCAGATTCGATCGATTATTGAGGATGCACCAGCCCCGTAAAAGGCCCCGATCACCTCGTCATGGCTTCCGATCACGAGAGCGTCATCGCCGAATCGGATGCCGCGCAGCGGACCACGGCAAAGCGGCACGGCTGCGGTGAAGCGGACCACTTTCCCTCCGCCACGGAACCCACTAAATAGTCGGCCGCATCACAGTCTTTTATCGCTCGCAGGACCCGCCGGGATGGCCAAACCGCGCACGCTGTACGACAAGATCTGGGACGATCATCTGATCGAGGAGGAGCCCAACGGCGCCTGCCTGATCTATATCGACCGGCATATCGTCCATGAGGTGACAAGCCCGCAGGCGTTCGAAGGCTTGCGGCTTGCCGGGCGCAAAGTGCACGCCCCGGACAAGACGCTGCTGGTCGTCGATCACAACGTGCCGACCACCGACCGCGCGTTGCCCAATCCCGATCCGGAGAGTGAGGCGCAGATCAAATATCTCGCCGAGAACGCAAAGTTCTTCAATCTCGAATATTACGACGAGTTCGATAAACGCCAGGGCATCGTCCACATCATCGGGCCGGAGCAGGGCTTTACGCTTCCGGGCGTAACGCTGGTGTGCGGCGACAGCCACACGGCGACCAACGGCGCTTTCGGCGCGCTGGCGTACGGCATCGGCACATCGGAAGTCGAGCACGTACTGGCGACGCAGACGCTCATTCAATCCAAATCAAAGAACATGCGCGCCGTGGTCGACGGCAAGCTGCCGCCCGGCGTGACCGCCAAAGACATCATCCTCGCCATCATCGGCGAGATCGGCACCGCCGGCGGCACCGGCTATGCGCTCGAATATGCGGGCGAAGCCATCCGCGCGCTGTCCATGGAAGGCCGCATGACGGTGTGCAACATGTCGGTCGAGGCGGGCGCCAAGGCGGGCTTCATCGCCTCGGATGAAAAGACCTACGCGTATCTGAAAGGCCGTCCCAAGACGCCAAAGGGCAAGGATTGGGATGCGGCGTTGAAATATTGGGACACGCTGCGTTCCGACGACAGCGCGCATTTCGATCGCGAGATCAAACTCGATGCCGCAAAGCTGCCTCCGCTGGTGACCTGGGGCACCAGCCCCGAACAGGTGGTGTCGGTGAGCGGCCGCGTGCCGCGGCTCGACGACGTCACCGACGAGAAAAAGCGCGAGGCCATCGAGCGGGCGCTCAAGTATATGGGCCTGCAGGGTGGCGAAAAAATTTCCGACATCGCCATCGACCGTGTGTTCATTGGGTCGTGCACCAACGCCCGTATCGAGGATTTGCGCGCCGCAGCCAAAATGATCGACGGCAAGAAGATCAACGCCAACGTCAACGCCATGGTGGTGCCCGGCTCGGGTTTGGTCAAAGAGCAGGCCGAAGCCGAAGGTCTGGACCGAATCTTTGTCGAGGCTGGCTTTGAGTGGCGCGAGCCCGGCTGCTCCATGTGCCTCGCAATGAATCCCGACAAGCTCAATCCGGGCGAGCGCTGCGCCTCGACCTCAAACCGCAACTTCGAGGGCCGGCAGGGCTACAAGGGGCGCACGCACCTCGTTTCGCCCGCCATGGCCGCGGCCGCAGCGATTGCCGGGCATTTTGTCGATGTGAGGGAATGGAACTGACCATGTCATCATCCGCGAAGGCGGATGATCCAGTAATCACGCAAAGTCCGGTGATTACTGGATGCCCCGCCTGCGCGGGGCATGACAATCTCACCCCCTCGCCCACCAGCAATATGTGAGCGGATAAAGCACCGGCCCGCTCGGCCGATATTGCAGCTGCAGGTGTTCGACGCAGCGCCTGTACAGCAACTGCCCCGGCGTGATCACGATGTAGGGGCGGGTCCGCCGCGCCATCGGCCTGTGGGGTCTCATTGACTGCGCGGTCTGCGCTAGCGACGGCGTCCACGAGGCGGTGCCGACGAGCGACAGCGCAATCAGACCGGCGATCAGCACGACCCACTTCAAAGACATTGTCGCCTCGTTCGCATTACCCCACGTCCAAGGCTTCAGGCTCTCGTATCACGGCCGTCCGGTCAACCGCGCTGCGCTTGGCCGCGAAGCCCGAGCGGCCTAAATACCCCTCATGGCCGATCTCAACTCCGATCCGTTAGCCTGGCAACCCGCCAAGGCGCCCTCGCTCGCGGCGTTCGAAGTTTTGGCGAGCGAAGTGTTTCGCCATTTGCCGAAGCGATTTCGCGATCTGTGCAGCAACGTTGTCATCCAGGTGGACGA
>JASHVC010000388.1 GCA_030039655.1 Xanthobacteraceae bacterium
GGTCGTTCGCGGCCCGCATCGTGCCGACCATCGTCGGGGTCGGCGCTATCATCTTTTGCTCATTGAGCTTGATTAACGACGTGTTCGGTCTGCATGAGCGCGGAGGTGCTGCTGCCGCGGGGACCACCGGCAAGTCGCAGAAGATCCACATGGACATCGTATCGAAGACGTCGCACCTGCCCGGCGTCGTTGTGTTGGTCCGCGGTTTTGCCTTCTTCGCCTGGATGCTCAGCTTCATGGCTGTGATGGCGGTGATCGGGCTTATCCCGACAGTACCGATCTTCATTGTCCTCTTCATGCGCACCGAAGCGCACGAATGGATGGCAAGATTTATTGCGGTTTGCTTCACATCTTGCTTGCGGCTCATGGGGCTGGAATCGACTGCGCGACGGCTCGACGAACAGTCCATCGGGCCCTATATCCGTGCCGAGTCCCGCAAGCGAGCCATGGCGCCCGAACCATGGAAGATCGTCATTCCCATGGCCGCGTGCGTCATGGCGCTGATCTACGTCGTATTCGATCAGCTGCTGGCTATCCCCTGGCCGCCGACATTGGCGGGGACGTTTTTTCCGGTCTTAAAGGCAATCCCAAGCGTGTGAGAGCGCGGGCATCACTTCAACCGCTCGCGAATCTTTGCTACGCCCGCCTTGGCGCAACCGTCATCGAGGTTGCCGCCGGGGGCGCCGCTGGCGCCAATCGCGCCGATGACCTCCTCGCCCAGCTTGATCACCACGCCGCCGGGAAAGAACATGACGTGAGGAAGCTTGGCCAGCGGAGCAATCGGCCCATCGGGTTTGGCACGCTCCGCGAGCGCGAGCGTGTCGTTTTTGAACGACACCGACGTGTAGGCCTTGTCGTGCGCACTATCGATTGTGTGGATACCGGCCCCGTCGCCGCGCACGACAGCGATGATCTGGCCGTCAGCATCGACCACGACCGCGGTCTCGTGATAACCCTGGCTGGCGCAAGCCTCGACCGCACCGCTGGCCGCTTCGACCGCAAGTGCCGCAGGAATGCGATGAGTCTGCAAAGTTTGCGCCCAGGCCGGTACCGCGAGAGCGACCGCGCCGGCTGTCGCCAGCACTGCATTGAACATTTGTTTCATGATAATCCTCCCATTCGTTGAGCTGCGGTCGATCCAAACGCGGACATTGCGTCTGCGTTAGCCCTTCGAACCGCTCCACGCAAGGCGCGGTCATGAATTCAACGGAAGCGCGATCAGGTCCTGCGGCTGTTCATTCGCCGGATGAAAACGTTTCCACGTCTGCGGACATGCCGCCAGATGCAAAACAGCTGATCAACCATCTGCTCTGGTTTTTCGCTCTGGTCTATATCGTAGAAGGACTCGGCCAAGTGTCCGGGGGACTGATCTCCCAGCCCCTCTCCTACTATCTGAAACAGGTGCACGGCTGGTCGCCGGTTCAGGTCACCGGGTTTGTTACGCTGTTCAACCTGCCCTGGGTGATCAAGCCGGTCTACGGACTCATCTCCGATTTCGTGCCGCTGTTCGGATATCGGCGCAAAAGCTATCTGATCATCGCCAACGTGGCCGCCATTTCCGGCTTCTTCTGGGCGACGCAGATCGACACGCCGAGCGTTCTCGTGTTCGCGTTGATGATGACAGCGTACGCCATGGCGATTTCAAGCACGCTGTGTGGCGCCGTGCTGGTGGAAAACGGCCAAAAACTTCAGGAGAGCGGCCGCTTCGTCAATCAGCAGTGGCTTTGGTCCAACATCGCTGCCATGGCGGCTGCCATCATCGGCGGACAGCTCGTTGAGCACCTGCCGCCCGGTTCGGCTTTGCATGCCGGGGCGGCCATCGTCGGCGTCACGCCTTTCCTCGTCATTATCGGCGCGCTGTTTTTGGCCCCGGAGCAGAAGGTCTCCATCAATCTGCAAGGCATGAAGAGTACTCTGGATGGTCTGGTGACGGCATTCAAGCGCCGCGAGCTGTGGATCATCGCCGTATTCATGTTCCTGTACTATTTCAGCCCAGGCTTCGCGACGCCGCTCTACTTCCACATGACCGACAACCTGAAATTCTCGCAAGCCTATATAGGCATTCTGGGATCGATCGCAGCAGCCGGCTGGGTGGTCGGCGCCCTCCTCTACAAACGTTTCTTTGGCGGCCTGAGCTTGAAGAGCTTGCTTAACGTGAGCATCGCGTTCGGTACGGTGTCCACCGCAGCATTTCTCTTGCTGTCGTCGGAGGTCTCCGCGGCCATTCTCAATTTCTGCAGCGGCTTTTCCGCCATGTTGGCGACAGTTGCGACGTTGACGCTTGCCGCTGACTATTGCCCGCAGCGCGCCGAAGGGTTCGCATTCGCCACGCTGATGTCCGTCATCAACCTGGCGACCACTCTCGCTGACAATGTCGGCTCATTTCTTTACACGCATCTCTTCAACAGCAATCTCACACCGCTCGTACTGGTCTCCGCGGCATTCACCGCATTTGCCTTCGTGCTGGTTCCATTGCTTCGCCTCGGCGACAAACGGCAGGGAGAGCCGGCCAGAACCGTCGAACCGAACCTGCCGCCCTCCCCGAACCGCTGACGCGGCCAACTATCGGACGCGCAGCCTTAAAACGACTTCAACAACGATCTGCCCAGAAAGCCAATGGATTTCGCCGCCAAGATTAAATAATTATGGGGGAACGTTAGTAGTTGGCGTGAGACAAGACCACGATGAACGGCCACGACATTGACATGCGGCTTTTCGCCAGGAAAGCCGGCACGAGTATCAACTTTCCCGCTGGCACCGTGGTTTTCAACAAGGGCGATCCGGGCTCGACGATGTACGTCGTGCAGTCCGGTGTGATCGAGATGGTCATCGGCGAGAAGGTCATCGAGGTCTGCGGCGCCAACGAGGCGATCGGATTCATGTCGATGATCGATGGCGCGCCACGCTCCTCGACCGCACGCGTGAAAGAGGCGTGTGAGCTTTCGGTCATCGATCAGCGCAAGTTCCGTTTCATGGTCGACGAAGTGCCGAATTTCGCGCTGTACATCATGGCCGCCATGGCGCGCCGCATTCGCGGCATGGGCCAAGCCATGTGATTGCCGCTGCGCTTTTACCCGAAGCCCGGTCGGTTGAGCGTTAATTCTGAAAAAACCGATTTTTTGGCCGCGGCAGACCCAGGTTCTCGCGCAACGTCGCGCCCTCATACTCGGTGCGGAACAGGCCGCGCCGCTGCAACTCCGGAACTACTTGATTGCAGAAATCCTCCAGACCGCCGGGCAAATACGGGAACATGACCGTAAAGCCATCCGAGCCTTTGGTCTCGATCCACTCTTCCATTTCGTCCGCGATGGTCGCGGGCGTCCCCACCATGGCGAGGCCGGAAAAGCCGCCGAGGCGCTGCGCCAACTGGCGCACCGTCAGATTTTCGCTACGGCCGAGCGCAATCGCGCGCTCGCGCCCACTCTTCGAGGCATTGCTCTCCGGAATGTTGTCCGGCAGCGGTTTGTCGGGATCAAATTTCGAAGCATCGTGGCCGAGCGCGATCGACAATGACGCAATAGCGTTGGCGTAATTGACCAGGCTGTCGAGCTTTGCGCGCTTCGCCTTAGCCTCGTCCACCGTGTCGCCGACAACAACGAAGCACGCCGGGAGTATCTTCATGTGCTCGCGGTCGCGGCCAAGCTTCTCCATGCGGCCCTTCACGTCGGCGTAGAACTTCTTCCCGGCCGAGAGATCGCTCTGCGCGGTGAACACCGCCTCCGCGGTTTCGGCAGCGAGCTGGCGGCCGGACTCGGACGCCCCCGCCTGCACGATGACCGGCCAGCCTTGCACCGGCCGTGCAATATTCACTGGCCCTCGCACCGAGTAATATTTGCCCTTGTGGTTGAGCACGTGCATCTTCGATGGCTCGAAAAAAATGCCATCTTCGACGTCGCGCACCCAGGCATCGTCCGCCCAGCTGTCCCATAAGCCGGTCACCACGTCATAAAACTCACGCGCGCGGCGATAGCGCTCGCCGTGCTCCATGTGCTCATCAAGTCCGAAATTCAGCGCCGCGTCAGGATTGGACGTGGTGACGATATTCCAGCCGGCACGGCCGTTGCTGAGCCAGTCGAGCGAGGCAAATCGCCGTGCGATGTGATAAGGGGCGTCGAACGTGGTCGAGCCGGTGGCAACGAGCCCGATGTGCTCCGTCACCTGCGACAAGGCGGACAAAAGCGTGAACGGCTCGAACGAAGTGGACGTGTGGCTGCGCTTAAGCGCGTCCATGGGCATGTTGAGCACGGCCATGTGATCAGCCATGAAGAACGCATCGAACTTCGCCCGCTCCAAAGCCTGAATGGATTGTTTGATGTGCGCGAGGTTGAAATTCATGTCCGGCCAAGCGCCCGGATAGCGCCACGCGCCGGTATGGATGCTGGCCGGCCGCATAAAGGCACCGAGATGCAGCTGTCGGGTCATTGAACGATCCTTTGCACAAGCCTCTTGCAGCAGCACTTAATGTAGGGCGGCCATCGCGGCCGCGGAAGCACCGCACTATTGCGGGCTGCGCCGACCCGCCACCCGCAACAGGCTCAGCGCCACCAGCAGCATGACCAGCGCCGATAGCGCGAGCGAACGGTGCACGCCGATCAGGCTGCCGACGAGCCCGACCGAGACGCCGCTGAATGCGCGCAAGCCCAAGCTCGCCATGTTGAACAGGCCGATCACCCGGCCGCGTAGCCCGACCGGCGCATTAAGCTGCACCAGGGTTTGCGCCATGGAATT
>JASHVC010000389.1 GCA_030039655.1 Xanthobacteraceae bacterium
CCAGCGAACATTGAAAATGTGCGGAGTTACCCAGTAACCGTCTTCAACCGCAGAGCGCGCGATCGATACCGCCAATCCATCGTCGCCATGGAAGCTGTGAAGCCAGAGGAGTGGCAAGGTAACGGCCGCCCAGACTGTCGCGATAACGACGATCGGATTCCACCGTGCACATGCTACGTTCCATAACGTGACGATGTCCTGCGCCGCGGTGGATGCGCGCTCGACCAGCAAACCGGTCGTCTGCAGCGTGCGCGAGTCGTTTCCCGTGCTGCGGACATTGCCGGTCTCGATAGTCGCCATGTCTCGCTCACGTTTGACACGTGCCCCAGTCTTGTGTGCCGGACAGCCGCAGCTGAGCCGGTCTTAAATATCGTGGGGGATCTTCGCCCGAATGCGGGTTTCAGGAATGGCTGGAACCGAACGCAGCAGGGACTTCAGTCCCAACCAAGCTTATTCTGCATACGGCTCGACAATGGTTGCCGAATTGCAACACACGCGTATTCTTCCACCATGGCTCGGCGCCTTATCCACAGAATCTCATGGTTTGTGCAGCACAGCGGCGGCCGTCGTAACGCCGACGTCGCTTGTGCCCCGATCGCGTCAAATTTTATGCCCTGCTGAGAATGGCTGCGTTGCCGCATCGCGGTGACGGGTGAGAACCGCATTGCCGTCGGTTCTGCACGTTCCGTGCGCGACACGACCTGAAAAAGCGATCTAACCGCTCGCCTCGACGCCGCCGCGCGTCAGCGTCGTGGCCGCGGGGCGACCGCCGCGGCCGGCCGTGACATCACCGTCGGAAACGACGGCGCAGGTTGGTGCCACTGGAAACCGCCGTGCGGCGCGCCCGCCCACCTATTTCCCGACTCTGAAAAGTTGTGCTCAGCAGGTTGATGCCATCGGTAATCACGAAATGGCACGGCGAAGCCCGACACAACGTGGTTGAAGAATCCGGGATTGCCTCCGTTGACCGTGTTGCTCTCCCTAAGCGACAAGCCTCCCCCAGAGATAGGAGCACCGCTCGCCGAGCCGCCGCTGAAAGCATATCCGGCATCAGACGGACCCAGGATCTGTTGCTCGAAAGCAGCCGCATGTCCGCGAGCGGCGGTGAACAGATCATAGAGAGCGTCATGGGACCAAACGAGGAAAACAAGAGCGGCTAGAGCCGGAACGGCAAACGCGATCCTGGTGCCGAGTTGTTTGTAAAGACTGAAGGCCGCAGGCTGTCCCTGAGCTTCATTTTCAAATCCGCTCTGCCCCAAACTGCGAAGCCCAGGGGCAGTAGCAAATTCCGTGTTTCCAGCGTCTAATAAGCTCCGAACCTTGTCGGCAACAATGAATGCAGCGCCCGCGACCAGCGCGCCGATGAGAAGCGAAAAAAGCAGGTTACTCACACCAAAAGTCTCGCACTCAAGCCGTAAGAGCTTTCTTTGCGGCCCACCGCTATTGAGGACCACTGCCAGGAGCAGTGCCGCCAGATAACCGCGGAAAAGTTGCAACAGGGTTTAATCAATCCGAGAAAGATAGCCCCATTGACGATCAGCCTGGAAACGACAGCCACGCGACGTGTGCAGCAGCAGCAGCAACAATGCGGCATTCTGTGCATTCAGTAAATTTGTAAGCCCGATCGAATCAAGTTGTCGCAATCATTTCTTAAATTCGCTGGCCCAATAAGGCATCTGCGTTGGGCTTGCCATGCGTATTGCGCTCGCTGATCCTAGTCGCGCCGTGCAGAAGGCCATGACCGAGATGATCGGTCAGGGCGAACACAAGGTGTTTGCGTTCGGCGAAGGCCGAGCGGCGCTCAATTGTGTTTCCACCGACGTCAATATTCGCGCCCTGTTGACCAGCGTTCAGCTGAAGGACATGTCCGCGATCGAACTGTGCGTCGCGGCGCGCAGGCTCGTAGGCTCGTGGCGGCCTCTCTTTATCGGCGTCATGTCCTCGACAAGCGACTATGACTTGGCGGTGCAAGCACTCGACAGCGGTGCCGACGATTACATCCGCGAACCGCCACTCGCGGAGGAGCTTCGCGCCCGATTGCGCGCAGCGGATCGCCTCACCGCCCTGCAAAGTCAATTGATCAGGCTTGCCACGACTGATCCTTTAACCGGCCTGTTCAACCGTGGCGCCTTTTTCGATAACGCGACCACGGCGTGCCGCGCGGCCGAAACCGGCAAACCGCTTTCGGCGATCATCTTCGATATTGATCATCTCAAGCACGTCAACGACACCCACGGCCATGAGGCCGGCGATGTCGTGCTCGCCGCCGTCGGCAAGGTCGTGACGACGGCCGGCACGATGATTGCGGGCAGACTCGGCGGTGAGGAATTCGTCCTGCTTGAGCAGTGCGCCCTCGACGACGCGATCGATCATGCCGAGGAGCTGCGGCACGCGATCAACAATCTACGTTTTCCGGATTTGGGTATCTCCGGCGTGACGTGCAGCTCTGGTGTTGCCGAGTGGGAGAAGGGCGACACCATAGATGCGCTGTTACGGCGTGCCGACATAGCCATGTATCACGCCAAGACTCAGGGCCGGGATCGCATCGTCGCTGCGGATACCTATCTGCACGCGCCGGCACACGAAAAGTGGCGCGGCAATATCCGCACGACGAAGACCAGGACCGGCTGAATCTCATTCTCGGCGGCGAGACCACGATCGGGATGCCGATGCTTCCGGCCCGTCAGCCGATGCCGCTCATGCCCCGATAACGGACCTCAGATCGACCCTGTTGAATTGACGCGATGTGCCAAGTCCGGACCTGAGCAAGTGCAGAAAACCGGATGGTGCTTTTACGGAGGCGCCGCTGAGGTGACCTCTCACCGCATAAGCGTATAAAACCCCGCCGCGATCAACATGGCGAAGATCACGAGTGCAATGATCCGAACGGCTAGAGCTGTCCGGCTTCCCATCTGAAGCCACTGACGGCGTCGGGAAAGCGCGCGGAACTCATCGTTAATGCTTTTGGTCATGGCTGTAATGGCATATTCCAATCAAATGACGTAGCGCGTTTACGAATTTTTGGTTCGCGGCGTCTTGTCGTTTTTTGCCAAAGATTGGCTATTTGTCGCCAACGGGCGTTCGCTAAGCCTCTGACAGAACGAGGCCAGCCGGTCTTTGTTGAGCTCGCGCAGCGCTTGGGGCCATTCCAGTCCAACGGTGAAACGCATGCGTGAATGCGCCGATTTCCGTATAGCCGAGGAGCCAAGCGATTTGGGAGATCGCCAACGTGCGATCAGCAAGATAACGATCGGCAAGCGCTGTGCGCGTTCCCGCTAATATTCCGGCAAAGGAGGAGCCCTCGGCGGCCAATCGGCGGGCCAGCGTCCGCGGGCTCATGCCGAGCTTTGCAGCCACGAGATTGTGACGTGCCTGCCCATGGGGCAGAAGGGCGGCGATCGCATTCTCCACCCGCAACTTCAGCGGACTCGGCTTCGTGGCCCTCCGGGCGAGCGCCTCTTCGCAACTTTTAACGCAGACGCGATGCAAATGCGGGTCGGCCGATACGATCGGCAGGCCCCAGCTTGCTATAGGAAACTCGATCTGGTCGCTACCCGCGGCGTCCTCGATGTTGCTGTCTAGCAATTTCTCCAACTTGGCTTTGTCGCCGCCAATTCGGTGCATCACTCGCGCCGAGGTGGGTTTGAGCGGGCGGTTGGTCAAGTGTCGGCATACCCGGATCAGCAAGACGATTATTGCGCCGATCTGATGGACGTCGGTGTGCCGGGCCACGCCGGCGTATACGAGCCGAACGCGAACGGATTTTCCCTTGGTGACTTTGAACCGCACTCCGTCATTTTGAATCTTAACGTAGCGTTCCAGCCGGCTTAAAGAGTTGCCAAGAGTATCGGCCGATGCGGCCACGTAATACAGTAAGCCTATCTCCCGAAAGTCGAAATTGGCGCCGAGATTGAACCCGAGAAGTTCGTCGCCTAGCGCTTTAGCGATAAGATCGACAAACTTTATTTGATTGGCGACACCAATCGTCGCGCTCGGGTCTTCAATCAGTTCGGTGGTTAGCCCGGCTGACTTGATCAGCGGTTCGGTGTCGATACCGTGGCGTTTGGCATGCAGGTAAGCGACGCGCGCGAGCAGGCCGCCACACTGTCGTGACAATCTACCTTGGTTTTGTGCGGATCTGGCCACCGAGCCCCCATACGGCTTCCGCTCCCACCTTGTCCTTAGCATTTTGCAGGCCAGCCGGAAACAGAACGAATTTTACTGGAGCAATTCGAAGCCGGTGATGCTCGTTTTGCGAAGCAGTTTTTCGTCAAAAGGCGAAGTGGCGGCACACTAATCGGATGTCGGCTTTCCTTCTGATCGCGACCGGCAAACGGACGCGGCTCAGTTTCGATTTATGCCAATTGCGAACGTGTAAGACGGAGTGAGCCGCGCGACAGACGTCCAACGAAGGTGTTCGCTGCCACAATTCAAAAATGTGTGCACTCTCCGCGCCTTAGTCGAGAAAAGTGCGATTCAAACAGGTGTGCCACACTTGTGGCGCCTCGGCATCAAACACAGCGCGGAAGAAAACTCTCGCCGGATCAGGGCGATGCGACTCGCTTGCCGGAATTTCTTGATCGTGCGCCGTGCGGCGAACTAAAAGAATCTACTCGCTCATCGAAGGACGCCTTTCGCGAAGGTATTCCGGAAAGCGGAGCGAGTGCGGTGCCCGCGGGCGGGAGGATACGGTCCGCTCTCGGGCGGCTTGGGCATCATCCTGCCGGCACTATGACCGGCGCGCGAGGTGCTTCGCTGGACTGGGACAGGTTGGCGCGGGTAACGCCCGTGGAAAAGCTTGCGATCTTCGCCCCGGTTGGCGGTCCATAGGATCGTGGGCTCCGGCCGAGTCCCAGGAAGCATGGCCTGACGCTGAGCCTTGGGCGACGAAAGTCCCCTTGGCGAGAGCCGCAGTGGGACGCCGAAAGGCGTGCGCGCTTTGCAAGGCGCGCGCCGCAACGCGAGTTGCGGAGGTTTTCGGACTTAGCGCCTTCTGGCGTTCCGCTTCCTTTTGCTTCAGCGGCGAAGGGAACAAGAGAGAGCCCCGCTCGATC
>JASHVC010000390.1 GCA_030039655.1 Xanthobacteraceae bacterium
TTTTCCGATCGGCTGGCGCGCGTACTCGGGCGCGGCTTGCGTCCGAGCGCGATTGAGGGTGGAACGCCCTCCTAAAATTCGATTTATTCGGCGGGAGTGACCGGGATCCGTTGCGGCGCCAATTCGGGCGAGATAGGCGGCGACGTGTCGGTGCGTGCTTCGCTGGCGGGAGTCCCGCCTTTGCCTCCGCGCATCCGCACGTAGATCTGCCCGACGATTAGGATGACGCACAGTCCGACAAAGACGGCACTGATCGGCCTCGTCACAAAGACGGTCATGTCGCCGCGCGCGATCAGCATGGCGCGGCGAAAATTCTCCTCGAAGCGCGGTCCAAGCACAAAGCCGAGCAGGACCGGCGCGGGGTGGAAGCCGAGGCGCAAGAGCACGTAGCCGAAGGCGCCGATCACCGCCACTTCGCCGACCTGGAAGAAGTCGTTGTTGGCGGCGTAGACGCCAATGCAGACGAAGAACATCGCGCTCGGGTAGAGATACTTGTACGGGATCGCCAACATCTTCACCCAGAGGCCGATCAGGGGGACGTTGAGCAGCACAAGCAGGATGTTGCCGATCCAGAAGCTCGCAACCAATCCCCAGAAGATATCGGGATGCTGCGAGATCAGCTGCGGCCCGGGCACGATGCCTTGGATCATCAAGGCGCCGAGCAGAAGCGCCATGACAGCGTCGCCTGGTATCCCAAGGCTCATAGTCGGAATGAAGTCGCCCTGCACCGAGGAGTGCGTCGACGCCTCGGGGCAAATCACACCCTCGATAAGGCCGGTTCCGAATTTCTCCGGATGCTTGGAGATTTTCTTTTCCGTGGCGTAGGCGACAAATGACGCGATGGTGGGGCCGGTGCCCGGAATGAGCGAACACAGGCTGCCGATAATGGTGCCGCGCAACGCGGGTAGCATCGCCTGTTTGAGCTCCGCCTTGCTGGGGCGCATGTCCTTGACGCCGACATTGGTATATTTGCTGTTGATCGGCGCGATTTGGTTGACGCTGCTCATGAACTCGGCAAGGCCGAACAAGCCGAGTGCTAGCGCGATCAGCTCGATACCGTCGTCAAGTTCGGTCATGCCGAAGGTGAAACGCTCCGACCCGGTCTCGAGGTCGGTGCCGACGGAGCCAAGGAACAGCCCCAGCACAGTCATGCAGACGCCCTTGAGCGGTGAACCTCGGGCTAGCGTCGAACCGGCCAGCAAGCCAAGCAGCATGAGTGAGCAGACCTCGGCCGGGCCGAACTGCAGCGCCGCCTTCACCAGCAGCGGCGACAGGAAGATCATCTCGGTGATGCCCCACGACGCGCCGATGAACGACGCAATGACAGTGAGGCCGAGCGCCACGCCGCCGCGCCCCTGTTTGGTCATGGGAAAGCCGTCGAGACACGTCACCGCATGCGGCGGATGACATGGCAAGTTGAGCAAGATGGAGCAGATCGCTCCGCCGTACTGAGCGCCGTACATGACGCCCGCCAGCATCAGGATGGCGCCGACCGGCTTCATGCCGAACGTGAGCGGCAAGAGGATCGAGATCGTCGCCAGCGGACCCATGCCCGGCAGCACGCCAACCATGTTGCCGACCAGAACGCCGACGAAGCACCACCACAGATTATGCGGTTCAAGCGCGACGCCGAACCCGTGCCACAGGTCCGTAAGTGCGGTTGTGATCAAAACCCGCCCCCCCAGGTGAAGATCGGCATCGGAACCTGCAGGAAGTAGGAGAACAGGCTGACGCCGAAGATCGTCACGACGGTCGACAGCACGACCATGCTGAGCCACGTTGAGTCGCGGTCACCGAGCGCCGCGATGAAGACGCAAGCGAAAGTCGCCGGTGCCATGCCGAAGTAATGGCCGAAGACGATGAAGGCCACCGGGCTCATCAGGATGCAGAACCAGGCCCACCACTGTGGATTTTCCGGCAGGATGCTCTCATCGTGTCCGTCGCCTTCGGACGGCACCATAGCGGTCGCGCCGATGGCAATGCCGAGCAAGACGAGGAGGATGCCGAGCGCCGTCGGCATGAAGCCGGGTCCCATGTGCATCAGGGTGCCGGCGCGATAGCTCGATCCCTTGAGAGCAATTCCCAAGCCGAGCAGGATCATTAAGCCGCCAGCGTAAAAGTCCCGCTTGCGCACAAGGTCGCGGAGAGGGCTCGTGGAAGGCTGCAACTATTTCCTCCCGGCCGTCTTCGTGGCCGCTACGTGTAAGCTTTCGCCCGCCTTCTTCGACTCGCAACTACCGTGAAACCAAATCGGTTCCGCGATGACGCGCTGTCGCGGGTTTGTTTCCGCTCTGCGTCGGCCGCACTAGCAGGTGAATAAGACCCTGCTTTGGCGGGCGCTAGACGATACATTTGGTCAGGAACTCACGCAACTGCCATGTAAGCGTCATGTTAGCCTTCAGGGTGGTTGCAATTGTCGCGGTCCGCACTGTTAACGGTGGGCGATAAGAGCGGTTCGCGCAGAGGCGTAAACAGGTCGGGACTGTCGTTGCGGACATTGCCCACGCGCCGGTCGACCGGCCAAAAAGTCATCGTTCCATTGTTGGGATAAGGCTTTAATAGGCTTTTGAGGGCGTTTTCGGAAGTTTCGGTCTCGCCGAGCCAGGCAGGCCAGCATTCCGGCGCGAGGAGAGCCGGCATACGGTTGTGCAGAGGCTTGAGGAATTCATTTGCCTGAGTGGTAACGATGGCGAACGATTCTAGCGATTTGCCGTCGGGCGCATGCCAGATGTCCCACAGGCCCGCGAATGTCATCGGACCGCGATTCTCCAGCGCTATGGCGAACGGTTGCTTGTCTGAGTCGCGCCACTCGTAGTAGCCGTCGGCGATGACGAGGCAGCGGCGCCCGGCTTTCCAGGCGCCGCGAAAGGCTGGACGGTGTGCGATGTCTTCGGCCCGCGCATTGAACGTCGAGTGCCCGATCTTGATGTCCTTGGCCCAAGCCGGGACGAGCCCCCAGCGCATCAAGGTGAGCGTGCGTTGACGAAGATTTGAAATGACGACGGGAAGCTGTGAAGTCGGGGCAGCGTTCCAGCGCGGCCGGTAGTCTGCCGTCTCGTCGAAATCGATCTTGAGATCGAGCTTTATTTTGGAAACGTCTTCGGGAAGTTTGGCGCGGCCGCACATGGCGAGACTCCGGCGAGGTGGTTCAATGAAAATCCCGGCTGCGGATGGGGAGCGAAGTTTGGTCCGGCAGCGGGCCGCCGGAAAATTTCGGTGAGAAAAGATCGCCGCCTTCGCGCAGCCACGGCAGCATGGCGGAAAGATCTACGAAACTGTCCGCCACCACATGGATGACGAGACCGGCGCGTTGCAGGCGGCCGCGCACCGCAAGGAAGCGCGCCGTCATCACCGTGCGGCGGTTCTTCTCGAACACCTTGGGCCAGACGATGACGTTGGCGATGTCGGTTTCGTCTTCCAACGTCATGAACACGACGCCTTGGGCTGTGCCCGGCCGCTGCCGCACCAGGACCAATCCGGCGACGGTGATCGTTGAATCCGGCTGCAAGTCCTCCCTGCGCAGCTCCGTATTGCGTATCGCGCCGAGCGCAGCGAGATGGTCGCGGAAGAAACGTACCGGATGCTCTTTCAGCGACAGGCCGGTCGCCACGTAATCCTCCACTACGTGCTCGCAGAGCGGCATGGCGGGAAGCGCGACGGTTTCTTCCGGAAAAAGTTCGTCGCTCAAGCGCAGCCGCAGGAGCGGCAGTTCTCCATCGCGCGTTGGAGTGAAGTTTGATGAGGCAGTAGACTCGATCTGCTCCTTCTCCACTTGCGGGTTGGGGAGGGAGGCCAGTGCGCGCTGCCGGCGTGGTGGGCGAGCGCCGATCGCATCCAGCCGCCGCGCCACCCACAAAGCGGCGCGCCGGCTCGACGCGATCGGCGCGCGCCCCCCGCGCCGACCGGACTTAGCCAACACCAATAAAGAGCTGCCACTTCTGCGGCCGCACTTGAGCGACGAGCTTTTTCCGGAGGCCGCAGTCGCGCTTCCTGCCATGCCGCTCTGCGAGCACGTTGTCGAAGATTACGTGGCGACCGGCCTGTCGCTGAAAGAACATCCAGTGCGGTTTTTTCGCGACCACCTCGCCGCGCTCGGCGCGACACGCAACACCGAGCTGCGTAGCGAGGACTTGCGGCCGGATTCGTTGGTCACCGTCGCCGGATTGGTTCTGGTGCGGCAGCGGCCGGGCACGGCACAAGGCGTCGTGTTCATGACGCTGGAGGATGAAACCGACATCGCCAACATCATCGTCTGGCCCAAGGTTTTCGAAAAGAACCGCCGCACGGTGATGACAGCGCGTTTCCTCGCGGTGCGTGGCCGCCTGCAGCGCGCCGGCCTCGTCATCCACGTGGTGGCGGAAAGTTTCGTCGACCTGTCCGCCATGCTGCCATGGCTGCGCGAGGGCGGCGATCTCTTCTCGCCGAAATTTTCCGGCGGTCCGCTGCCTGACGCGACCGCCCTCCCGATCCGCAGCCGGGATTTTCATTGAATGAAAAACATCCACCACATCCGTCATTCCGGGGCGCGGGCCTTAGCCCGCGAGCCCGGAATCCAGATTCGCTGACTGTGATTATGGATTCCGGACTTGCCGCTTCGCGGCAATCCGGAATGACGGAACAACAGGAGACCCATCATGTGCGGCCGCGCCAAACTTCCCGAAGATGTTTCCGAACTAAAACTCGATCTCAAGATCGACTTCGACGAGATCGGCGATTACCGGCCACGCTGGAACGCCGCACCGACATCGCAACTGCCCGTGGTCGTCTCCAATCACGGTCAACGTACGCTCACACTGATGCGCTGGGGGCTCGTCCCCGCTTGGGCCAAGGACATTAAGATCGGCTATTCGACTTTTAATGCGCGCGCCGAAGACATCGAGCAGCGCCCGGCCTTTCGCGGCGCCTGGAAGGCTGGCCGCCGCTGCCTCGTCATCGCCGACGGCTACTACGA
>JASHVC010000391.1 GCA_030039655.1 Xanthobacteraceae bacterium
TTCCTCGGCGTCAACGCCGTGTCCGGGCGCGGCGAAACCTTCAAGTCCGGCGGGCGCGTGGTGAAGAACGTCACCGGCTATGACCTGTGCAAGCTTCTCGCCGGCTCCTGGGGCACGCTCGCCGCCATGACCGACGTGACGCTCAAGACGTTGCCGCGCGCCGAGGCCGAGGAGACGGTGCTGGTGCTCGATCTCGACGATGTCACCGCGCGCAAGGCCATGGCGGCGGCCACGGGCTCGTATGGCGACGTGTCCGCGGCCGCGCATCTGCCGAAGGTCGTTGCAGCGCGGATCGCCGAGACAGCGAGCGCGGCTGCCGCCGCGACCGCGTTCCGGCTTGAAGGCGTCGCGCCGTCGGTGGCGGAGCGCAAGGGCATATTGCAAACGGTGCTGTCGCCGTTCGGCACGCTCGGGGCGCTCGGCGAAGAAGCCTCGCGGGCGTTCTGGCGCGCGGTCCGCGACGTGATACCGTTCGCCGCCAACGGCCCCGCGGGCGCGCGCGATCTGTGGCGCGTCTCCACCGAGCCCATGCGCGGCGCCGACGTGGGGCGCACCCTTGCCGAGCAGACGGACGCCGAGCTTCTTTACGACTGGGCCGGCGGGCTTGTCTGGGCCGCGTTGCCCGCCGCGGACGATGCGCGCGCGCTGCTGGTGCGCGCCACCGTCGCGGCGGCAGGTGGTCACGCGACCCTGATCCGCGCGCCGGCCGCGGTTCGCGCCGCCGTCGACGTATTTACCCCCGAGCCCCCGGCGCTCGCCGCATTGACCAAGCGAGTGCGCGAGAGTTTCGATCCGCAAGGCGTGCTTAATGCCGGGCGCATGTGGGCGGGCGTATAGAAGACAGCGATGCAGACCTCGTTCACGCTGGCCCAACTCGCCGACCCCGATATTTCGGAATCGGAAAAGATTCTGCGCGCCTGCGTGCATTGCGGCTTCTGCACCGCGACTTGTCCGACCTACGTGCTCGACGGCAATGAACTCGATTCGCCGCGTGGACGCATCTACTTGATCAAGGAGATGCTGGAGCAAGATCGGCCGGCGACGGCCGAAGTCGCCCTGCACATCGACCGTTGCCTGTCGTGCCTCGCTTGCATGACGACGTGTCCGTCCGGCGTGCACTACATGCACCTAGTCGACCATGCCCGGGTGCATATCGAGCGGACATATCAACGCCCCATCACCGAGCGCGTATTGCGCGCCACGCTGGCGACGCTGATGCCCTATCCGAGGCGCTTCCGCCTTGCGCTCGTGGCGGCGCTTGCCGGCAAGCTGTTCGCGCCGCTCGCCGCCGCGCTGGGGTTCAAGCGCCTTGCCGCTATGCTCGACCTTGCGCCACGGAGCTTGCCGCAAAGTCCGCTCGCGCCGCAGACATTTCCGGCGCTCGGCCCGGCGCCGCAGGGCCGCGTGATCCTGCTCATCGGCTGCGTCAATGACCTGCTGGCGCCGGATATCAACGCCGCCACCATCCGCGTGTTGACGCGACACGGGATCGAAGTGGTCGTCGCCAAGGGCGCCGGTTGTTGCGGCTCGCTGGTCCATCACATGGGCCGCGACGATGAGGCGCTGGCCCAGGCGCGCGCCAACATCGACGCCTGGTCGGCGGTCAAAGGCGCCGACGCCATCCTCATCAACACGTCCGGCTGCGGCACGACGGTGAAGGATTACGGCTTCATGCTGCGCAACGACCCGCGTTACGCTGAACGCGCCGCGCGCATCTCTAGCCTCGCTAAGGACATCTCCGAATACCTCGCGACCATCCCGCTTAAGGCCAATCCGCAGCCGCCCGGCCTCACCGTTGCCTATCACTCCGCCTGCTCGCTGCAGCACGGCCAACGCGTGATTCGGCAGCCCAAGGAGGTCCTCAGCAAAGTCGGCTTCCAGGTGAAGGACGTGCCCGAAGGTCATTTGTGCTGCGGCTCGGCGGGCACCTACAATATTCTTCAGCCCGACATCGCAAGAAGGTTGCGCGAGCGCAAAGTCGGGACTATCGAGAAGTTGCGGCCTGACGTGATCGCCGCTGGGAATATCGGTTGCATCACGCAAATCGCGGCGGGCACGGAACTTCCCATCGTGCACACGGTTGAGTTGGTCGATTGGGCGACGGGCGGACCACGTCCGCGGAAGCTAAGGGACCATCGGCCGCTTTCGGCGATGGGCCCCGCCACGGCAACGAGCTGAGCGAGTCTCGGTCGTGATCGTGGTGTGAACCCGGTCTCCCCATGGGAGCCGACGGACCTCACCCTGGATCGGGAGGACGATCATGGCGAAGAAGTCAAAGGCGAAGAAGAAACCCGGGAAAAAGAAAAAGGCCGCGCCGGCCAAGAAAAAGAAAACACTGAAGGTGGCTAAGAAGGCCGTGAAGAAGAAAGCCAAGAAGGCAGCCCCCAAGCGCAAAGCGCCGCCGAAGCCGGCCCCGATGCCCGCGCCAGAGCCTGCGCCCACACCGTCCTGGCCTCCCCCATTCGGCTCCGGCATGGGCGGCTCCAACGGCGGCAGCTAAGAGTTGCTTCCATCACTTGTTGGCGAGAGGCCGCGGGTCTTGGGCCGCGGCTTTCGCTAATCCGGGGCCTGGCACCGCATTGCATAGTGTACCCAACCCCAATAGCCTAAAGCGAAATCCAGGATGGACGGTGGTCTGACCGTTCCTCCGCGGCCGGGGCGAGTTTCTTCGACCAAGTCTGGTGCAATGCCGGGCGAGCGGCCGATTGCAAAACGGGAGGTGCGCAATGGCGACCTACAACATCCTGCTCATGGGCGCGTCCTATGGCTCTCTGCTCGCTTCCAAGCTCTTGTTCGGCGGGCATTCGATCCATCTGGTCTGCCTTCCCGCCGAGGCGGACCTGATCAATGCCGAGGGCTTCATCGTTCGCCTGCCGATACGCGGCCGCAAGGATCCTGTAGTCCTCGAATCGCGCAAGCTGCCCGGCAAGGTCACCGCCGGACCCGCGACCGGGGTCAATCCCAAGGACTATGACCTCGTCGGCCTGTGCATGCAGGAGCCCCAATACCGCTCGCCGGGCGTGCGCGATTTGCTCGACGCGGTCGCCAAGTCGCGGGTGCCGTGCATGTCGATCATGAACATGCCGCCGCTGCCCTACGTGAAGCGGATTCCCGGCCTCGACTACAAGGCGCTTGAGGCCGCCTACACCGATCCGCGCGTCTGGGATTCATTCGATCCGCGGACCATCACGCTCAACAGCCCCGATCCGCAGGCCATTCGCCCGCCGGAAGGCCGCGCCAACGAACTCCTGGTCACGCTGCCCACCAACTTCAAATGCGCGCGCTTCGACGACGACAAGAGCACGGCGATCCTGCGCCAGTTGGAGAAGGACGTGGACGCGGCGCGTTTCGACACGCCAGAGGGCAAGATCGAGCTGCCGGTCAAGCTCAAGGTCTACGACTCGATCTTCGTGCCACTCGCCAAGTGGTCGATGCTGCTCGCCGGCAATTACCGCTGCGTCACCAAGGACGGCATGCGCACCGCCCAAGAGGCGGTGTGGAGCGACATCGATACGTCCCGGGCGGTCTACAACTTCGTCTTCGATCTGTGCGTCAAGCTTGGCGCGAAGGCGGAAGATCTGGTGCCGTTCGAGAAATACGCCGCGGCAGCGCAGTCGCTGACCCGGCCCGCCTCGGCCGCGCGCGCGCTGCAGAACGGCGCGCCTTTCATCGAGCGCGCCGACAAGCTGGTGCAACTCATCGCCCGGCAGAAAGGCCTGAGCAACGCCGCGATCGACGCACAGGTGGCGC
>JASHVC010000392.1 GCA_030039655.1 Xanthobacteraceae bacterium
GTCCAGGCCGGCGAGGTCAGCACCTGATACGTGGTCCACGGGTTGATCGGGAACGGCACCCGGCAGCCGTTGCGGATGTCGCGGGGGCGCTTCGATTTGCCGGCGCTGTCGACGGTCGGCACCAACACGTGCGCGCCGGCTTCGTCGGCGCGGCGCACCAAGTCGAACGTGATGGCGTGATCATTGTCGGGAAAACGATAGAGTTGGAACCAGAACACATCCGGCGCAATCGCGGCGATCTCTTCGATCGAGGCATTGCCGGGCGTCGCCAGCACATAAGGGATGCGCCGGCGCTGCGCCTCGGCGGCGAAAAGTTTCTCCGCCCCCGGCCACATCAGGCCGGCCGAGCCCATGGGCGCGACGCCAATCGGCGCCGCGTATTTGCGGCCGAACAGTTCAGTGTCAGTCGCCGCCTTGCCGTCGATGCAGTAGTGCGGCAACAGCTCGATCGACTGGAACGCCGAAATATTGCGGTCGATACAATATTCTTCGTTGGCACCGCCATCGACGAAATCAAAGCCGAAGCGCGGCACCCGCCGCCGCGCGCGGGCGCGCAGGTCATCAATGGTCGGATAGAGCTGCCGTAGCCGCTCGGCAGTGCCGTTGGCAGCCTTTTCGGCCGGACCTCGATCGACCATTGTTTCCTCCCAACTCACTTGTAGCCCGGGTGAAGCGCAGCGAAACCCGGGGCAGCCTATCACGCGATCCCGGGTTGCGCTCCGCTCCACCCGGGCTACGGGCTGTAACCTATCCCTAGCCCGACGAACCTGACACACTGCGTCTGACACGTGAGACCCAAGGAGATAGTGCCATGGCAGCCCGCATTCGCCACATCGCGCTTTGCGTGAAGGACATCGAGGCCACCGCCGATTTCTACGAGAAAGCGTTTGGGCTCAAACGCACGCCGATCCGCGAGGGCAAGACCGCGTGGAACTGCTACATGAGCGACGGCGAGGTCAATCTCGCGCTGTTGCAGTACAAGAGCGAAGAGGGTTCGGGCGTGCCCAAGGGCTACGTCGGCATCCACCATTTCGGCTTCCAGTGCGACGACCTGCCGGCGCAGCAGAAAAAGGTTGAACAGGCCGGAGGCGAATTCTTCTTCGATCTCGGCGAGCCCGAGGACGACGGCTTCGAGCGCAAGTTCAAGGATCCCAACGGCATCGTCTTCGACATCAACTGGAAAGGCTGGCAACTGACCCGCGGCAAGATCAAGAACGCCGTCGGCGGCCTGCGCCCGGCCAAAAGCGCGGCGCGCAAAAAGCCCGCGGCAGCGCGCAAGAAGACCGGCAAGCGCAGCCCGGTTGGAGCACAGCGCAATGCGGCCGCCCGGCAAACGGCGCGGGTGAAGCGGAGCAAATAAGGCGGATCGAGCGCATCCCGTTCACCTCATCCTGAGGTGCGAGCGAAGCGAGCCTCGAAGGATGCAGGCCGAGGCGGCGGGGCCTCACCCTTCGAGGCCCGCGCTACGCGCGGGCACCTCAGGGTGAGGTCAACAACGAACGAACGACGTCCTAACTCCAATCCAACCGCACAACCTGTCCCGTGGAGACAGCGCGCTCGATGGCGTAGGTGGTTTTCAGATTGACCATCGCCTGCTCGGCGGTCGCGTGAACGCTGGGGCGCCCGGTGGAAAGGAAATCCAACCAAGCGCGCGTTTCATTACCCAGCGGGCCCCAGAAATCGCCGACGGCCCAGTCGCCCGCGGTGTTGCTGCCGAGGAACGCCATCTCGACGGAATGGCCGGGCACGTAGGGATGCGGGATGCCCTTTTCGGAAAAGATCAGATGCTCCATGTGGTCGTCGTCGATCATCATGGTGCCTTCGGTGCCAAGGAGTTCGACCCGATCTGATTGTCCTTGCGTCGGATAGCGCATCGGCAGCGCATAGCCGATGCCGAAATTGACGACAGCGCCGTCGGCGAACGTGACCAGCGCCCAGGTCACATCGTGGGCGCTGTAGCCGGCGTCGCGAAAAATACCCGATTGGCCGCGCGCCACCACTTCCACCGGCCGATTGCCCTCGAGAAACCAGCAAATCAGGTCGACGTAATAGGTGAGCACGTCGAGCACCGGCGTCGCGTGCGGGTCGCGCTTGAGAATCGCGAAGGTCTGGGCCCGCGAATTGTAGACCCGCGCCAGCGCGCCGCTCACCTTGCCGAGACGGCCGTGATTCATTTGCTCCTTGGCGCGCAGGAAACATTCCTTGAAACGGCGACTATAGCCGACGCGCAGCGTGCCGCCCGTAGCCTTCAGCGTTTTCAGAATCGCTTCGGCATCGTTGAGCGACAGCGCCAGCGGCTTTTCCACCATCACCGCCTTGCCGAGTTCGAGCGCCTTGCACACCGGCGCGGCGTGTTCGCCTTCCGGCGTCGAGACGAACACGGCATTGACTTCCGGACGCGCGATCACCTCATCGTTGTCGCCTGAGTAAAAGTCAGCGCCGGCAAGCTCAGCCAGCGCCTTTGCGTTCGCCGGTTCCTTGTCGGAGACGGCGAGGAAGCGGACGGCCGGATGCTTGGCGGCGAGCCGCGCGCGCAGCGTGCCGATGCGGCCCGAGCCGACGACAGCGATGCCAAGGTCTTTCGCCTTCACGTGCTCCTCCCCAAGTTATGATACCTTTGGCAACGACGCACATCAGGAGACTATACATGAGTAAGCGGGCTCTCGAATTCGTCGAGACTTGGGTTACGGAGAAAATCGAGGAAGCGGGGATTCCTGCGGAGGGCGAAGAGTCGCCGGCGAAGAAATGGGCGGCCGAGTGCGTCGAGGCGGCAGACGAAGAGGGCATCCCGGCACTCGAGATCAGTGAGGCATTCGACGATCTCGCCGAGTTCATCGACGGGGAGATCGAAGAGGCGAGAGACAGGGAAGACGGCGAAGAGGAAGATGACGACGAGGAGTTCGACGACGAGGACGGCGAAGACGACGAGAAAGAAGACTAAAGCGGCGTCGCTCTACGCCACCTTTCGGGTGGCGGCTTCCTGCTGAGAGCGGCGCACCCTGCGCTCATCGACCTCAATGCCGAGCCCAGCTCCGCCGGGTACCTCCACATGGCCGCGCTCGATGCGCAGCGGGTCGGCCGTGACGTCCTCGGCCAGCCCGCTGTTGGTCAGCGTCAGGCCCCAGGCGAGATCGGGAACCACGGCGGCCAGATGCAGCGCCGCGGCCGACGCGACGCTCGACTCGCCGGTCTTGCAGGAAATGTTGACCTTCATGCCGAGGCGATCGCAGAGCCTGCAAGCATCGAACAGTGCGCGCAACCCGCCGAGCTTGATCGCCTTCAGGCTCACGCCCGCTGCCGCCCTACGTTCGTGATGACGCTCGATATCGTCGAGCGAATGGATGCCCTCATCGGCGCCAATGGGCACGCGGCTCGCAGCCGCCACGCGCGCCATGCCGGCCAAATCGTGGGCGCGGACCGGCTGCTCGAAGAAATCGAGCCCCACATCACCCGCCGCAGCGGTAAACCGTATGGCCTCCTCGACGGTGAATCCCTGATTGGCATCGGCCGAGACCAAACACCCCTCCCCGCTCGCCTTGAGCATGCGGCACACGGCGCGCGTTCGCGCACCATCCGCCTCGGGCGCCGCAATGCCGACCTTGATCTTGAAAGCGCGATAGCCCGCGGCGAAGCGTTCCTTCGCCTCGCGCAGATCGGCGTCCTCATCGGTTGAGCCGATGACCGCCAGTACCGCCATGCGGCTGCGTGCTTTGGCACCGAATAGCGCATAAAGCTGCTGCCCGGCCGAATGGGCGACAAGATCGTGCAGCGCGATTTCGATCGCGGCTTTCGCTCCGGTGTTGCCATACATCGTCGCGTCCATGGCCGCGGAAGCTCCGGCGAAATGATCGGGCGCACGGCCGAGCAACGCCGGCGCCATATGGGACACGGCCGCCATCATGCTGGCAACAGTCTCGCCGGTCATGGTCGGCGCCGAAGCCGCCTCTCCCCAGCCGACGAGCCCAGTGTCGGACTCGACGCGCACCAGCACGTTGTCGGCGCGCGTCACCGTCTCGGCCGCCATAGTGACGGCCTTCTTCATCGGCAAGCTAACTGCGATGGGCTCTATCGATCTAATTTTCACGTCAGCGCCCTCGCTCCCTCCATCACTGGCGCGCCTCCACGCGTGTCGATGCGGCGCAGTGTAGCCGGGCGCATCGCTTGGTCACAAGCTAGGGCGCGTCGCGTCAGCCTACTCGGCGGCGATACGGTAATTTGCGTCAATGTCTTCTGCGCGGAAATTCTTGGCCGCGCCAAATGGCTTCGTCGCATGGCAAATGTAATAGGATCCGAACAAGGTCTCTTCCATGTCGACATGTTCGGCTATGCAGCCAAGTTCCCTCCACGGCTTGATGAGCGGATTGCCAAGCAACGTATGCTGCATGAGCCACAGGCCGAATGGCAGCATAAGCCGTCCGCCAAGCCCAGGCGGCAGTTTGGCATCCATGATGACCAGGCGACCGCCGGGACGAAGCTGCTCCCATGCCTTGCGCAGCACAGCGCGGTGGTGCGGCATCGTGTTGTAGGACAAACTGAACAGCACGCCGTCGAGCGGCGCCGGCGCCGTGAACTCGGCAGCGTCGCATTTGTGCAGTTCGACATTAGGCCAATGATTGGCCGCGCGAAGGTCAAACGCTTTTGTCAGCATCCTTGGGGAAATGTCGACGCCGTAAATGCGTCCATTTGGTCCGACCGCCTGGTGCAAGTAAGGCAGGTTGCGGCCTGTGCCACACCCGACTTCAAGCACGGTACCGCCATGGCTCAACGCCAAACGGTCCACTGCTCTCCAGCGCAAATCGCGTGGAAGAAAGAGCAGCCACTCGAACAAGACCATCAGATTTACGATACGGTCGTACCGATGCGAAACCGCCTCGCGGTCGCAATCAACCCACTGGTACTCCACTTTCGCCCCCCAGCTTTCGCCAGTCACCCAGGCCGGCCCGTAGCTGTGAGAGGAATACTAGCCCAAGAATTCGTGCCCGTTTACACAAAATTTACTCCAAAAATTGCGATTTTTCGTCGCTATGACTAACCTCTGGCGCGATTTGGCCTCGTTTCGTTCCGAAAGAACGAAGGCAGCTATGCGGGCGTTGAATCTTGGGCGTTGGTTCTTGGGGATTTGATCTTTGCGCATTGAGTTTTGGGCGCTCATGGCCTCAATGCGTTAATGGCGGCCGCAATTGGAGGTGCACGATGCGAGCGAAGTCCTGGATGCTTTTCCTGGCGCTCGTTCCACTGCTGCTGAGTGCTTCCGCGTGGGGTACCGCTCCCCAGTCTCCGGTCGGCCTTTGGCAGGGGACCGATCCTGACAGCAAGCAGCCCACGGGTTGGTTTCTGATCAGCGAGCATGACGGCATCTATGCCGGCGTCATCGCAAAAATGTTTCTCAAGCCCAATGAAGACCCCAAAGCCTTGTGTGACCGCTGCAAGGACGACCGGCACAATCATCCATGGCTGGGACTTGAAATTCTTCGCGGTATGAAGCCGGACGGCGAGAACAAATTCTCGGGTGGAACGATTCTCGATCCGCGCGACGGCAATATCTACAGCGCCGTGATGACCCTTTCACCGGACGGCCAGGCGCTCATCGTGCGCGGCTACCTGGGGATTAAGCTTTTGGGCCGCGACGAACATTGGACCCGCCTGCCGGACTCCGCCTACAGCATGCTTGATCCGTCTGTCAGTCCCAATCCCGCAGTCAATCCGGCGACCAATCCCACCGGCAATCCGCCGACTAACCCTGCCGTCAATCCTCCACACCATTGACGCGGTTTTCGGTGCC
>JASHVC010000393.1 GCA_030039655.1 Xanthobacteraceae bacterium
ATGATTGGAATGGTCGGTGTGGAAAGTCTCGCCCGGAATGATGCGCCGGCCGTTCACGAACTCGTCGTTGGAGACGTATGACACGTCCGGATGCCCGGGAACGTGATGCTCCTTCTTGTCGTGCGCCTGCAACTCGCCGAAAAGCTGCACCGCGGCTATGAAATCGTCCGGCTCAAAATGCTGGCTGCGCATGACCAGCACGTGGTGCTCAGCAAAGGCTTTGTTCAGCGTTGAGCGAGTTTCACCGTCAAGCGGCCGCGTGAAATCGAGGCCGGTGACTTCGGCGCCGGTATGATCCGTCAGCGGCGCAATGGTGAAGGATGTCATCAGCGTTCCCTCCACGCGAATATTTGTTTGCCGAACGCTATCGCCGGACGGGGGCAAGGGTCAAGCAGCCCGGACTCGGCCTTGGCCTAGATCGCGGCTTCGGAGCGACTGTCGAAAAAGTGCAGCCGCTCGGGATTGACTGCGAGAGATAATTGCTCGTGAACCTTGGCCTTAACCGTGGGTTCAACCGCGGCCACCATAGAGCCTGATCCGACCTTGACGTCGAGCAGGATCTCCGAGCCGAGCTGTTCGATCACCTCGACCACCGCGCCGAAGCTCAATCCGTCGGCGGCGCCGCCATCCAAACGCAAATCCTCGGGCCGGATGCCGAGCGTGACCTCTTCCCCCACATAGGAGCGCAGCCGGGCGGCGAGCGGCGGAGGCAGCGTCAGCCGCATGCCTTCACCAACCGCACAGATCGCGCCGTTTTCCTCGGCCACGCCGACTTTGGCGAAATTCATCGCCGGCGAGCCGATGAACCCGGCGACGAAGCGATTGGCCGGCCGATTGTAAAGCTCGAGCGGCTCGCCGACCTGCTGCACCAGGCCGTCTTTCATCACCACCACACGGTCGCCGAGCGTCATCGCCTCGACCTGATCGTGGGTCACATAAACCGCCGTGGTACCCAGCCGATCGTGGATTTTCTTCAGCTCGACCCGCATTTGCACGCGCAGCTTGGCGTCGAGATTGGATAAGGGCTCGTCGAACAGAAAAACCTGCGGATGGCGCACGATGGCGCGGCCCAGCGCCACGCGCTGGCGCTGGCCGCCGGAAAGCTGGCGCGGCTTACGTTGCAGATAATCGCCGATACCGAGAATATCGGCGGCCTCACGCACCCGCCGTTCGATTTCGGGGCGCGCGAACTTCCGCATTTTCAGGCCGAAGGCCATATTGTCGTAGACGCTCATGTGCGGGTAGAGCGCGTAATTCTGAAACACCATGGCGATGTCACGATCCATGGGCGGCAGCTCGTTGACCACGGTATCGCCGATCAAGACGTCGCCCGAGGTGATCGATTCAAGCCCGGCGACCATGCGCAGCGTGGTGGTCTTGCCGCAGCCCGAGGGACCAACCAGGACCACGAATTCGCGATCGCGGATCTCAAGGTTCACGCCTTTGACGGCGTGAACCTCATCATACTTTTTGTTGAGGTTGCGGATAAGGACCCGTGCCATCGGTTCAGCCCTTGACCGATCCGGTCAGGCCCGCGACGTAATACTCGACGAAGAATGAATAAATGAACGCGACCGGAATAGAGCCGAGCAGCGCGCCGGCCATCAGTTGGCCCCAATAGAATACGTCTCCGCGCACCAGTTCCGAGTTGACCCCGACCGACACTGTCTTCTGCTCCGCCGACGAGAGAAAAACCAGCGCATAGATGTATTCATTCCAAGACAGCGTAAAGGCGAAGATGCCGGCCGAAAGAATACCCGGAACCGCGATCGGCATGATGATGTAGAGCATCGCCTTCCAGCGCGTGGCGCCGTCGATGCGTGCGCACTCCTCAAGCTCGCGCGGGATCGCCTTGAAGTATCCCATCAGCAGCCAGGTGCAGAATGGAATGAGGAACGTCGGATAAGTCAGGATCAGTGCCCAAGGCGTGTCGCCGAGCTGGAAATTGCGGATGATGTTGGCGAGCGGGATGAACAGAAGAGTCTGCGGCACGAGGTAAGTGATGAAAATGCCGGTGCCCAGCGCGCCGGCGAAGCGGAATTTCAGGCGCGACAGTGCGTAGCCGGCGAAGATGCCGCAGAACAGCGAGATCAGCGTCGACACGCAGGCGATGAACAGCGTGTTGGCCATCCACCGGATGAACAGCGTATCAGTCAGCAGGTTGGTGACGTGCTCAAGCGTCGGATTCGAGGTCCAGAAGGGCGCATAGTTCGGCGCCATCCATGGCCGATATAGCTCGCGGTCAGGCCGTATGGACGTGATCAACATCCAATAGAACGGGAACAGCAGCCACAGAATGAATGCGCTCAGCGGGATGTAGAAGTAAACCCAGCGCCGCCACTTCGCGCCTTCGATCATGGCTCAGTGCACCTCGACCCGGCGGATGTAGAGGAGCTGGACCACCACGACGATAAGCAGGAATGGGAACATGGCGAGCGAAACCGCGGCGCCCTGACTCAACAGGCCGGTGCCGACGCCGATCTGATAAGCGTAGGTGGCGAACAGCTGCGTCGCATTCGCAGGGCCGCCGCCGGTGAGCACGTAGACAAGCTGAAAATCAGAGAAGGTCTGAATGATGGAAAACAGCATCACCACCATGGTCACCGGCAGAAGCAGCGGCCAAGTCACATGCCAAAACCGCTGCCAGGCTCGCGCGCCGTCGATCGCGGCGGCTTCCTGCAGTTCGGGATTGATGGTCTGCAATCCCGCCAGCAGACTGATGGCGAAGAACGGTACGCCGCGCCAGACGTTGACGACAATCACCGAGATCAGCGCCAAAGCCGGATCGCCCAGCCAATTGATCCGCGCGTGGATGAGGCCGAGATGGAACAGCGTCCAGTTGATGACGCTGAAGGTCGGATCAAACATCCACTTCCACGCGAGGGTCGAGAGCACCGTCGGAATAATGAAGGGCAGCAGAATGAAGGCGCGGGTGAAAGCCTTGCCGCGGAAATTGCGGTTGAGCAGCAGCGCGAGCCAGAGCCCGAGCCCAAGTTTGAACACGCTGGCGACCGCCGTGTAGACGAACGTATTCCAGACGGCGACGCGGAAGATGCTGTCGTTCCACAGCGCCACGAAGTTATCGAGGCCGATGAAGTGGCCGGGCACGCCCACCCTGGCGTCGGTCACCGACAACCAAACGCCTTCGGCAAACGGATAGGCGATGAACAGCCCGAGCAGAATGGCCGTCGGTGCCAATAGCGCGGCCGCAAGCCAGCGTTCGTCTTCGAGGAGCCGCGTCGCCGCCCCGCGCGGCGAGACGCCGGAGAACGCGCGCTGGCTGACGAGATCACTTACGGCCATCGCAAGGTCCTTTGGGCCGCGGCGCCTTAGTTGCAGCTGATCGTAACACGGCGCCGCTATCGCTGCGCATCAGACGTAAATCTTCTGCAACTCACCTGTCGCCCACTGCACGGCCTCTTCGGCCGTCATGCCCTGCACAGCTTTGGCGTACATGTCGATGATAATGTATTTGCTCAGCGCCTCGGCCGCCTTGCGGTCCGGAGGGCCAGCGTAACCCGGGAACTGCGCGCCCCGAGCAACCGTGCGGAACGGCGCCATGACCGGGTCCTTGTTCCAGATGGGATCGTTCTCCCACGCCGTGGTGGCGCCGACCGAATAGCCGGCCTGGGAGTCGAACCACTGCTGATACACCGGCTTGGAATGAACCCAGGTAAGGAATTTCCTGGCAGCGTCCTGCTGTTTGCAATAGCTCATCAGCATATTGGTGTGCGGAAGCTGATAGGAGAATTTGCCGGCCGGCCCCTTCGGCAAGGTACCGTGCAGAATGTCCTTGTACAGCGGCTGGCCCTTTTCGTCTTGATACTTGTCGGCACCAGCCTTGGCTACCAGATAGATGGAAGCGCCATTCTCAGTCGAAGAAATTGTCCCGGCCAGGAAGGCTCGGTTATTGCTCGAGTCGTCCCAGGCCAAGCCGCCTTCGTCGCAACAATCCTTCCAAAACGCGACCCCGAACTTGACCGACTCGATTGTTTCCTTGCTGTTGAGAACGACTTTGCCGCCCTTGTCGGTCTCCATGCCGCCGTATGACCACAGAAGCGGATACCAGAAGCTCGGCGGATCGCCGAAGCTATGGCCCAACGCTTGACCGATCGGTTGGCCTTTGGCTTTGAGCTTCTTGCCGAGGTCGCGGTATTCGTCCCAGGTTTCCGGAAACTTGTTGTATCCGGCCTCTTCAAACCATGATTTGCGGTAGGCGCTCTCGTTGCCGACGATGCACCACGGTACGCCCAGCCATCGTTTGCCGTTGTTGGCGACCGACGTCGATTCGTCATAAAAGCCGCCCTGATCCTTGCCGACCTGGTCGGCGATATCACTGACGTCGACTGTGCTGTCGGCGTAAAGCTGCGGCCAATTGTTGAGCGCGCAGATGACGTCGGGGCCGGTGCCCGACTGGATAGCGGCAGTGGTGCGCGCCTGAATGTCATTGCCGTTGATCGTCTCGACGCTGAGCGTGATGCCGAGATCCTTAGCGCATTGCTGCGTGATCTGGCTTTTCAGCAGTGCGTCCGACTGGGGAATAAAATCGTTCCAGCGCAGCCAGTGCAGGGTCGTGCCCTGGGCATAGGCGGGAGCCTTTCCGGCCGCGAGTATTGCGGCCAACCCGCCGGTTCTTGCCGCCACTGCTCCAGCACTCGACAGTTTTAGAAGCTTACGCCGATTGATGCGTGGCATAATGGTTCCTCCCTGATATTCGGCTCTTGGGGGCCGGTCCGTTGTACCGGAAGGCTACGACCGGGAATTGCCGAAGTCCATGGGAAGACGCACGTCCAGGGCCGGCAAATGACGGCGAATGGTCGTTGTCGATTAGGTTCGGGCAGCAAAAACGACCGGGTTACCGATTTTCAGCCGGCACGTTGGGCCGAGCGTATGGCCGCTACGATCTCATGCGGGGCGATGGGAGTCTCGTCGAACGCCACATTAAACTGATGCAGCGCGTCCGCGATGGCATTGGCGATCGCCGCCGGTGGCGCGATCGGGCCGCCCTCGCCGACTCCCTTCACGCCGTACGGATTGCGCGGCGACGGCGAGTGCTGATGCATCAGCGCCAGGCGTGGGATGCCGTAAGCGTTCGGCAGCATGTATTCGGCCAGCGTCGTCGCCAGCGGGTTTCCTGCCGCGTCGAACTTGATCGCCTCGAACAAAGCACCGCCGAAGCCCTGCACAGCGCCGCCCACGATCTGACCCTCGACCAGCATGGGATTGACCACCACGCCGCAATCGTGCGCGACCGCGTAGTTCTCGATGTTCACGTGCCCAGTCTCGGCATCGACCTCCACCACGACCGCATGCACCGCGTAGGACCAAGTAACCGTCGGCGGCTCGAAGTAATAAGTCTCCTCAAGCCCGGCATCGACGCCCGGCGGCCGGCCGTGATCCCATCCGGGCCGCGCCGCCTGGGCGACTTTGGCGAGCGGCAGCTCGGCGCCCGGCACGCCCATGATGCCGACCTTGCCGTTGCGTAATTCAAGATCGGTCGCATCGCATTCCAGCATATTGGCGGCAATGGAGAACACTTTGGCACGCAGCCGTTCGCTGGCGCCGTGAATGGCCGCCGACAAAGTCACCGTGGTGCGGCTCGCCAGCGTGCCGAAGCCGACAGCGATCGCTGATGTATCGGCAAGTGTGACCACGACGTCATCGGGATGAACTTGCCAGGCGTCGGCAGCGATCTGCGCAAAGATTGTCTCCATGCCCTGCCCTTGCGGACAGCCGCCCCCCGACACGTAGATCTTGCCCGAGGGCTCGATGCGGACCAGCGCGCTCTCGAACGGGCCAACGCCGGTGCCCTCGACGTAGCAGCCGAGGCCGAGACCGAGATAGCGGCCATCGTCGCGGGCAACGCGCTGCCGCTCACGAAACGCAGCAAGGCCGCCGACCGCCTCCAGCGCCTTCTCCAGCGCGGCCGGATAATCGCCACCGTCGTACACGATAGGCTCGCCGTCGCGGTACGGCATGCCCATCGGGTAGGGCATTTCGTCATCGCGGATCATGTTGCGCAGGCGCACCTCGGCGGGCTCGAGTCCCACTTCGCGCGCCACGAGGTCGATGGCGCGCTCCATGGCGAAGGCGGCTTCCGGGCGGCCGGCGCCGCGATAGGGCGCGTTCGGTGTCTTGTTGGTAGCGGCGATGCGCGCGTCGATCGCGATAGCGCCGATCTTGTATGGGCCCGGCAGGTGCACCGCGGTGTTGTAGACCACGCCGGCGCCGATGGGATTCCAGGCCCCGCAATCGACGATGAAACTGTCGTGCAGCGCCAGGATGCGGCCACCGTCATCGAAGCCGACTTCCACGTCGTGGATCTGATCGCGCGAGTGGCACGAGCAAATCAGATGCTCGCGGCGGTCTTCGATCCATTTGACCGGCCGCCCAAGCCGGCGCGCCAAGAACGGGATCAACAAGTCTTCCGGGTAGACGTGGCCTTTGACGCCGAAGCCGCCGCCGACGTCGAGCGCGACGCAGCGCACGCGTGCTTCGGGGATCTGCAACACACCGGCCGCTTCGCGCCGAACCCAATGCACCACCTGCGTGGCCGACCAGATTGTCACCGCATCGGTCCGTGAGTCGCAGAGACTGACGACGCCGCGGCACTCCATGGGCATGGCAGCGTAGCGGTGATGATGAAAGCGACGCTTCAGCCGGCGTGGAGCGCGGGCCATCGCGGTCTTTGTATCGCCCTTCTCGATGGTGAAGCCGCCGATCAGGTTGGTGCCGAAGCGATCGTGCACGATGGTGGCGCCGGCAGACAGCGCCGCTTCCGGATCGAGCACGGCCGGCAGCGGATCGAGGTCGAGGTCGACGAGTTGCGCCGCGTCTTCCGCCGCATGGCGGCTTTCTGCCACGACCACCGCTAGGGCTTCGCCGACGTGCCGGACCTTATCGTGGGAGAGCAGCGGCTGCTGTGGATTGATGAATTTGTGCTGGACCTGCGTCGTCCATTTGCGCGGCAGTGTAAGCTGCGTGTCCGGAACGGGCGGCACCATTTGGGCGAGCTCGGGGCCGCCAACCGCATAGACGACGCCGGGCGCCGCCGCGGCGCGCGACAGATTGATCGCCTTGATGCGCGCATGGGCCAGTGGGCTGCGTACGAACACCGCGTGGAGCATATGCGGCAGTTCGAAATCGGCGATGAATTGTCCACGGCCGGTAAGCAAACGCTGGTCCTCTCGGCGCGGTATGGAGCGGCCGATGAAGGGAGTTTGAACGGACTGATTCATGAGCGATGTCGGATTTGCGCTGGGCGTCGTAGTGTCTAGCATAGCGTGGCGCGCTTGGCGTCGGTGTTCAACGCCGGTGCAGTTATGCGCCACAAACACTCGGGAGAGAAACCATGCGGGGCGTGACTTTCCTCGGCGAACGCAAATTGCAGTTGATGGAATTTCCCGATCCGGCGCCAGGACCGCACGATGTGGTGATCGAGATCAAGGCGTCCGGAATGTGCGGCAGCGACTTGAAGTTCTATCGCGCCTCCGGCGGGGCCGCTTCGCTTGGGCTCGGCAAGGTGAGCGGCCCGGTGATCGCTGGGCACGAGCCGTGCGGCGTAGTGGCGGCAGCAGGGAGCGCAGTTGACGAGCGGACCGTCCGCGCCGGTGCCCGCGTCATGGTGCATCATTATTCAGGCTGCGGCACTTGCGTGCATTGCCAGACAGGCTGGTCGCAGATGTGCGCCAAGGGAAGCACGGTCTATGGCGCCACCGGGCATGGAGCTCATGCGCCCTACATGAGAGTGCCGGCGTACACGCTTGTCACCTTGCCGGACGAGATCAGCTTCTCGACCGGGGCCGCAATCTCCTGCGGCACCGGAACGGCTTATCAAGCACTGCGGCGGATGAATCTGACGGGGCGCGATACCATCGCGGTCGTCGGCCAGGGACCGGTGGGCCTATCGGCAACACAACTCGCCGCTGCCATGGGCGCCCGCGTCATCGCGCTCGACATAAGCGCCGAGCGGTTGGCACGCGCCAAGGCGTTTGGCGCCGACGCTCTGATCAATCCGCAGTCCGACGATCCCGTTGCGGCCATTAAGGCACTGACCCATGGCGCCGGCGCTGATCTCACTCTGGACACTTCCGGCACCGCCGACGGGCGGTTGATTGCCGTGCGCGGTGCGCGGCCCTGGGGCACGGCCTGTTTCGTCGGCGAAGGCGGTGACGTGACGATCGACGTGAGCCCTCAGATGTTGCGTAAGCAGCTCACCATCATCGGTTCGTGGACTTTTTCCACCTCGATCCAGGCCGAATGCGCGCGCTTCATCGCCGACCGCAAGATCGCGATCGATCATCTGTTCACCGAGCGCTGGAAGCTCGAACAAGCCGAAGAGGCCTACCGGTTGTTTGACCAGCAGACCAGCGGCAAGGGCGTTTTTGTGATGCAGTGACGGCCTGCATTTCGGTCGGACGCTTCGAGAAGCTCTTCTGTGCATGAGGCGGCTTTTCAGCCGCCAAAGGTTGCACCACGTAAGAGCGTCGGTTGAGAAACCTATATCGCTCAGTCATCATCATATAGAAATGATATCGCACAATCCGACAGCGCACCGTCATAGTGTTTTAAGCGTGCAATCTTAGGGATCCGTAGGCGAGCTCAATGCCTGTTTTTCTGGGGGTTCGTGATGAAGAACATCCTCGCCCTGATCGGTGGTGGGCCTCGTGACCAGGTTATTTTCGACACCGCGCTCACGGCCGCGATGCCATTCGCCGCGCATGTGAATTTTCTTCATATTCATGTCACCGCCGGTGAAGCAGCACTGGGCACCCGAACCGAATTTGCAGTTGGACCTGCGGTCGGCGTTGCTTTGCGGCAGCTCGAAGAGCGCGCCAGGACCTACTCGCGCGTTGCAGCAGACCATATCCGGGAGCTCTGCGAGAATTCGGTCGTTCCCGTCAACGACGCGGAGGACGTCGGCCGAAATAGCGTTACGGCCAGCTATTCGGAAGAGACCGACCAGGCGCTGAAGCGGTTGACTGCAAACGCATTGCGCAACGATCTCATCGTCACAGGCCGCCTCAAGCAGACGCAAGGCCTCCCCTCTCGCACCTTGGAACATCTTATCAGGCGCTCAAGTAGACCGATGCTGGTTGCAGCTTCCGGCTCGCCACGCGAACTGACTGGCACCGCCATCGTGTTCTGGGACGGCTCGGGAAGCGCGGCCCGCGCTGTCGAAGCTGCCAAGCCGCTTCTGACCAAAGCAACGCGAGTCGTCGTCACGCGCGTCTTCGATCGCCGCAAACCGGACGAGGCAGCATTGACCGAGATCGTTCGCACGCTCGCGGATTCCGACATCAAAGCCGAACCATTGCCGATCTCGGTGGATGGACGCAACTTAGCCGCGCGGCTTGCTGCGGCTGCCGACGAGTGCAAAGCCGACCTCGTGGTGATGGGCGCCTACGGACGCGGGATGGTGCGCGAGCTGTTGTTCGGCAGTCGGACAGAAGCCCTGCTGAGTTCCACCGACAGGCCGATCCTACTGATGCATTGAATGCAAAACGACTCAGGTAAATGCGCCTTCGCGTGCACCAAAGTCTCGTAGCACTGCGGAGACATTGCGCCGCATCCACGGGGCACAGGTGTCGTCACTGATCACAAAGAATGCTAAGCAAGCTTTGGCAATAATACGAGCGAGGATAAACGCCATGGGTACGATTAAGCACGCAATGATATCCGCTACGAGTTCTATGTTTCTGATTGGGCCAGCGATCGCGGCTGATCTAACGGGCGCGCAACTTAAGGAGCTCCTTGCAGGAAAGTCGGTCTATCTTGAAAATACCGCGACATCGACGGCCGGGGCGGGTCAAGGGGTGCTGTACTATGCGGCAGACGGTACTGCGTTGTACAAAACCGGCAGCGGCAAAATATTGCACGGCAAGTGGAGCATCAAAGACAACACCTCCTGCATCGATTGGAAGGAGGTCCCCAATAATGCGTGCTCGCGATATGACAAGAACGGCGACACAATCACTGTTTTCAACGTGGCTACCGGTCAAGTTCGCGGGAAGGTCGCAAAGATTGTTGATGGGAATCCTGAAAAGATCCAATAGATCGCAGCGGACCTGCCTCAAAAGATCTGGTTAGCGCCCTCTATCGAATTAACGACTAGAATGCGGCAGCGAATCCGCCCGCGCGCCGCCATCGCTGCGGATCGGCAATCGCGATTACCGCAGCTTGCGCCCGATGATGTCCTCGCAGCGCACGTCTTCCGGCGGTTGTTCGCCGAGATAAAACCCGCCCGACATGGCGAACTTCATGCGGTTCGACGGATGGCCGGCCAAGCCCCAGCGATCGCCGAGCGGCGGCATGACCTTTTCCCAGAAGGTCGCGTCTTGGACGACGTGAGTGGCCTCATCGATCTGATCGAGCTCAGTGGTGTATTCGGCGACAAAACCGTCCGGCTCGATGAAATAGGAAAACACGTTAGCACCGGGTCCATGGCGGCCGACGCCCCACTCGATATCGAAGCCGTTCTGTTTGACGCGGCCAGTGCCGCGCATCAGGCCGTCGATATTGGGCAGTTCGTAGGCGACGTGATTGAGCGAGGGCCCGTTGGCGCGGAACAGTGCGATGCTGTGATGGTCCGAACAGCAGCGCAGGAAATCCATCATGCGAGTGCTGTCAGTGTGCTTGAAACCGAGCACATCGATAAAAAACGACATCTGCTCGCCGGTGCTGCCGCTGTTGAGCACCACATGGCTGATCTTGGTCGGGCGCGAGCGGTCGACGGCGACATTGCTATGCTCCGTACCATCCGACGAGATGCTCATGGGCAGGCCCTCGGGCGTCTCGAAACGGAAGCCGTAGCCGCCGCCGGACGCCGCCGGCATCGGGGCTGGATCGCCTGACACTTTCACGCCATACGATTTCGCCTTGCCGTGGAGCTGCTCGACCGCGGTGCGATCCGGAGCGGCGAAGTTGACGCCGAGCAACGCGGGCTTCGGCTGCTGCCGGATCGTCAGAAGGTGGTGCTCGGCGCCGGTGCCACGGAGGTGGGCGGCGTCGCCCTCGGTGGCGACCTCTTCCAGCGCCCAGACCTTGGTGTAGAAATCCGCCGATTGCTGAAGATCGCGCACGCCGAGTTCGATGCTGCGCACGCCGCTCACCTTGGCGTTCATCATTTCGGTTCCTCCGATCAAACTTGGAGTGGAGCATAAGACCCCCTCCCCGCCCGATCAATGAAAGATGTCACAATGCCGAGCCCCGAGAGCGACATGGCACCGCAATGCGTGCGGCGATGATTTCGTGTAGGTTTTACCGTTTCATCGCAGGGGAATCACAATGACACTACGCCGCCGAAATTTCCTGCATTTGGCCGCGGGCGCTGCGGCGCTCCAGGTTCTGCCCCGGGCTGCGTTAGCGGACGCTTATCCATCGCGCCCGATGCAGATCATCGTCGACCTGCCTGCCGGTCTGGCGCCCGACGTGGCCGCGCGCCTGATCGGCCCGCCATTGGGCGAGCGGCTGGGGCAGGCTGTGGTCATCGAGAACCGGCCGGGGGCCGGCGGCAACATCGGCGCCGAGGCCGTGGTGCGGGCGGCGCCGGACGGCTACACGCTGCTCCTGGTGATTTCGGGGAATGCAGTCAACGCCACGCTCTACCCAAACCTCACATTCAATTTCGTGCGCGACATCGCGCCGGTCGCATTCGTCGGCGTCACGCCTTTTGCCCTGGCGGTCACGCCCTCATTCCCGGTGAAGACGGTCCCTGAATTCATCGCCTATGCCAAAGCCAATCCAGGCAAGATCAACTTCGCCACGGCCGGCGCCGGCACCGCGCCGCATCTGGCAGGCGAGCTGTTCAAGATGATGACCGGCACCGACATCGTACAGGTGCCGTATCGATCCAACTACTTTGCCGATGTGCTGAGCGGACAGGTGCAGGGCGCGTTCGTCGCCATGGCGCCGGCGATCGGCTACATCCGCGCCGGCAAGCTGCGGCCGCTGGCGGTGACCAGTACGAAACGCCTGGACGTGCTGCCCGATGTCCCCGCCATGGACGAATTCGTGCCCGGCTACGAGGGCAGCGGCTGGCTTGGCGTCGGCGCGCCGCGAGCCACGCCGGCTGACGTGATCGACAAGCTCAACAAAGAGATCAACGCCGTCATCGCCGAGGCTGCGATGCACGAGAAGCTCGTCGCTTTGGGCACGTACCCGGACGCGATGACGCCAGCGCAATTCGGCAAGCTCATCGTCGACGCCACGGACAAGTGGGCGAAGGTGATCAAGTTTGCCAACATCAAGGCAGAGTG
>JASHVC010000394.1 GCA_030039655.1 Xanthobacteraceae bacterium
ATCAATTCGCACTTCCTCGACGGCATGACCATTGCGGAGGCGAAGGAAGAAGTGGCGCGGCGACTGGAGAAGGAAAGCCGCGGTGGCCGCCCGGTCGCCAAGCGCCAGGTGAACTACCGCCTACGCGATTGGGGCATCTCGCGGCAGCGCTATTGGGGCTGTCCGATCCCGATCATCCATTGTGAGAAGTGCGGCGTTGTTCCGGTGCCGGAAAAAGATTTGCCGGTGACACTGCCGGAAGACGTCACCTTCGACCGGCCGGGCAATCCGCTCGACCATCACCCGACGTGGAAGAACGTCACCTGCCCGCAATGCGGTGGCCCGGCGCGGCGCGAAACCGACACCATGGACACCTTCGTGGACTCGTCCTGGTATTTCGAGCGCTTCACCGACCCGTGGATCAAAACCGAGCCGACCGACTTGCCGATCGTCGATGCCTGGATGCCTGTCGACCAATATATTGGCGGCATCGAGCATGCGATCCTGCACCTGCTCTACAGCCGCTTCTACACGCGCGCCATGAAGGCGACCGGCCACGTCGGACTCGACGAGCCTTTCGTCGGCCTGTTCACTCAAGGCATGGTAGTGCACGAGACTTATCGCCGGCAGAACGGCGAATGGGCGTCGCCGGCCGAAGTGAAGATCGAGCTCGAGGGCGAGACCCGCCGTGCGCGCCTTGCCGCGACCAACGAGCCCATCGTCATCGGCCCCATCGAGAAGATGTCGAAGTCCAAGCGCAACACCGTGGACCCCGACGAAATCATCTCGACCTACGGCGCCGACGTGGCGCGCTGGTTCATGCTGTCGGATTCGCCGCCCGACCGCGACGTGGAATGGACGGAACGCGGCGTACAGGGCGCCGCGCGATTTTCGCAGCGGCTGTGGCGGCTGGTCGGCGAAGCAGCGGAAATCGCGCGTGGGGCGCCGGCCGAACGCCCGTCACAGTTCTCGCCGGCGGCGCTGGCGCTGCGCAAGGCGACCCACAAAGCGCTCGCAAACGTCACCGACGCTGTCGAGAAGCTGCACTTCAACGTCTGCGTCGCGCACATTTACGAATTCGCCAACACACTCACCGCCGCGATTGGCGATATCGAGGAGCCCGACGTTACGCCCGACATGCGCTGGGCCATGCGCGAGGCAGCCAACGTTCTGGTGCAACTCTTCCATCCGATGATGCCGCATCTCGCTGAGGAATGCTGGTCGTCGCTCGGCCACGACGTGCTGGTGTCGCAATCGCCCTGGCCGCAAGTCGAGCGCGATTTGCTGGTCGAGGAGACCATCACCCTGCCGGTGCAGGTCAACGGCAGGAAGCGCGCCGACGTCACCGTGCCGCGCAAGGCCCCCAATACCGAAATCGAAGCCGCCGTACTGGCGCTCGACGCGGTCCAAAAAGCGCTCGAAGGCAAGCCGCCCAAGAAGGTGATCATCGTGCCGCACCGCATCGTCAACGTGGTGGCGTGAGCTCATGACCGCCATCAAAGCGGCAGACGTCGATGCCTTCGTGGCCCGGCCCGATCCGAAGCGGCCCGTCGTGCTGGTGTTTGGTCCCGATGCCGGCTTGGTCAGCGAGCGCGTGAACGCGCTGGTCAAGGCATCCGTGGACGATCCCAACAATCCGTTCGCGCTAGCGCGGCTCGAAGGCGAAGACTTGACGGCTGAGCCGTCGCGGTTGGTCGAAGAGGCGCAGACCATTCCGCTGTTGGCTGGCCGGCGCGCCGTATGGGTCAAAGCCGGCAGCCGCAACATTGCGCCCGCCGTCGAGGCCCTGCTCGAACTGCGCGACAGCGACTGCCGCGTGATCCTCGAGTCCGGCGATCTGCGCCGCAATTCGCCGCTGCGCGTGCTGTGTGAGCGCGCCAAGAATGCTGCGGCCCTGCCCTGCTACGCCGATACGGAACGCGACCGCACGCGCCTGATCGACGAAGAGATGCGCGCCGCCGGACTTGAACTTGCGCCCGATGCGCGCGCGCTGCTCATCCCGCTGCTGGGCGGCGACCGCGCCGCTTCGCGCAACGAGATCCGCAAGCTCGCGCTCTACGCGCACGGGCAGGAGCGTGTCGGCGTCGATGATGTGGTGGCGGTCGTCTCCGATGCCTCGTCGCTTGCCATCGACGACATCGTCGATGCGGCGTTCGCCGGCAAGCCCGCGGACCTGGAAACGCAGTTGGCAAAGGCGCGGACCGCTGGAACGTCGAGCGGATCGATCCTCTTTGCCGCGCAGCGCCAGGTCGCGCAGCTGCACAAATGGCGCATTGCCATCGAGGAAGGCGCGCGCTTCTCGCTCGATGCCATGCAGCCGCCGCTGCACTTTCGCCGCAAGGGCTCGATCGAATCCGCGCTCAAGCTGTGGAATGCCGCACGGCTGAACACCGCGATGGCAGAACTTGCCGATGCCGTGCTGGAATCGCGGCGCAACTTCGAGCTCGCCGACACCATCGCCGAGCGCGCCTTACTGGCGGTCGCGGTGAAAGCGCGGCGCACCGCGGCTTAGGATCGTGCCGGAGCCGGCGCCTTACTGCGTGATCACCGGGTCTCGATGCTGCGGCGGCCGTGTCGGTGGCCAGTCGGCGAGCCTGCTGCGGCCAACCGGCGACATTTTCGCCGCCGCCGAGGCAATCACGTTCTGCAGAACCTGATCGAAATTGTCACGGGCGGCACTGTTCTCCGCCATGGCGGCACGGACGGCCGATGGATTGAACGGTTCGGCTCGCAGGCTCGTGCGCAAATCCTCTTGCGACAGCCGAAGACTGGCTTGCGCGGCCACTACCTTTGCCGCTTCGGCCCGAATGAAGCTCCGCATGATCTGGGCATCCGGCTCCGGCAAAGTCGTGGCGATCCGGTCCAGCCGACTTTCGGCATTATGGGTCATGTGGCTGACCGGTTCCAGCGGAACCACCGCGGAGTGGCGGAGAAACGACGCGCCGGCCGCGCCCGCAAAAACAAGATTGAGCGTCAATGAAACCGGCAGCAGCCAACGCATAGTGCCGGATCCGGGAACTTGCGGTGACACGGACATTGTCGCCTCCTGTCCAGTCAAGCAGATTGCGGCCAAAGGGAGCACAACCATGCCGCCCACGCAATAGCGGAGCCAACAGCGATGCGGTCGCAAACAATTTGGTTTACGAAGGGTTCTCCAAACTGAACGCGCCCGTATCGTCGTCATAAGCAAAAACTTCCGCGTAGCGGCCCCAGGCGATCACCGCGCGCAGCGTATGTTCGGCGTCTTCGATGCTCATATGATCTTCCAGTTCATCGAGGAACCGGCTTTTTGGTGCGGAATGATTGGCCCGCTCCTGCAGCACACGCCGGATGTGCGCAGCAAGCGGAACGTAGGCAAGAAGCTGGCGCTGGAACAATTTTTTGCGGTCGTCCATCCCGAATTCGGCAAACTGTTTGCCGATGTCGGTGAGCTTGATGTCGCCACCCTCGATTTCCGCGAAGTGCAACATCTGCAGCGATTCCGAAACTGGAAACAGCTCGTCCAGTTCCAGATGCAGCTCGTCGGCGAGAACCGGCAAGTCGGCTTTGCCGTTGAACGGCGCCACCGCGAGCGTTTCGATGAGGCCGGAGAGAAGATTAGCCGATACGCGCGGCAGCATTGTATCGATGGTCGCCACGCGGTCGGCGACTGCCACCGGCGACTGCTTGCGCGCGGTCATCGCCACGTAGATTTTCTCCACCAAATCGCGGAACTGCGGATCGAGCCGGTTGCGCGGCTGCTTCAGATCGACCTTGATCTCGCTGATGATGCGGCCGGGATTGGTGGAGAACAGCAGGATGCGGTCGCACATCAGCACCGCTTCCTCGATGTTGTGCGTCACCAGGATTACGCCCTTGATGGGGAGCTTGCCCTCGCCCCAGAGTTCGAGAAAATCGGTGCGCAGGGTTTCGGCGGTGAGAACGTCGAGCGCCGAGAACGGCTCATCCATCAACAGAATGTTGGGATGGACGACGAGCGCGCGGGCAAAACCGACACGCTGACGCATTCCGCCAGACAATTCGCGCGGATAAGCGGACTCGTAGCCGTCCAGGCCGATCAGATCGATGGCGGCGAGAGCGCGTTTGCGAATTTCGGACTCCGGCAGGCCAAGCGCCTCGAGACCGAGTTGCACGTTCTCAAGTACAGTCAGCCATGGGAACAACGCAAACGACTGGAACACCATGGCGATGCCTGGCGCCGGCCCATTCACCGGATTTCCCAGATAGGTGACCGATCCACCCGAAGGCTCCGCCAGCCCGGCGATCAAGCGCAGCAGCGTCGATTTGCCCGAGCCGGTTCGGCCCAGAAGCCCGACAATCTGGCCTTCCGCCAGCGCCAGCTCTACCCCATCGAGCACCAGATGCTCGCCGCCGTCGGCTCGCGGAAAAGATTGTCGCAGCGCGTGAATATCGAGGAGAGCCATCGGTAACCCTCATCCCAGTCGGAATTTACGTTCGGCGTAGGCATACAGAGGACGCCAGAACGTACGATTGACGATGACGACGAACAGACTCATGACCGCGATGCCCAGCACGATGCGATGGAAATCACCGACCTCGGTCTGGTGCGCAATATACGCGCCCAGGCCGTCCGCGTGCAGGTGCACGTCGCCCCATGACGCGACCTCAGCCACGATGCTGGCGTTCCACGATCCGCCAGACGCAGTAATGGCGCCAGTCACGTAATAGGGAAACACCGCAGGCAGCGCGATGCGCCGCCACCACAGCCAGCCGCGCACCCGCAGATTGGCGCCGCATGCGCGCAGCTCGGTGGGAATCGCCACCGCGCCGGCGATGACGTTGAACAGGATGTACCATTGAGTGCCGAGGATCATCAGCGGGCTCAGCCAAATGTTTGGGCTGAGGTTCCAGGCGACGATGATCGAGACCACGATGGGAAACAGCAGGTTGGCAGGAAAGGCCGCGAGAAACTGCGCTACCGGCTGAACCAGCTCGGCGGCGCGCGGGCGCGTGCCGACCCACACGCCAATCGGAACCCAGACCACGCTCGCAATCGCAATCAGCACCACGACGCGCGTCAGCGTCGCCAGCCCCAGCAGCATGGTGGTGCCAACATCGGCGAGACCGATCTCCTGCATGAAGAAGGTCGCGACCTGCCACAACAGAAAAAGGGCGATTACGAAAGCGAGCACACCCGAGAGATACGTCACCCAGCCGTTTCGCCGCTTGGGCGCAACTTTGCTCGGAGCCGCCATCGCGTTCGGCTGCGGGCGCATGGTCGAGCGCCACCACTCGGCAAACGGCCGCGTCAGCCGTTCGATGATGCCGGACCGGCGCAGCACGTCGAAAACCCACGATCGCGGCGGGATGCCGCCGGGCTCCTGTTCGAAGCGGAAGCGGTCGGCCCAGGCGACCAGTGGCCGAAACAGAACTTGGTCGTAGATTAAAATCACCACCAGCATGGCGGCGATGGCCCAAAGCACGGCGTGCAAATCACGCTGCTCGATGGCCAAGGCGATATAGGAGCCTACGCCCGGCAAGGTCACCGTGGTATTGCCGACACTGATCGCCTCCGATGCCACGACAAAGAACCAGCTGCCCGACATGGACATCATCATGTTCCAGATCAGTTGCGGCATGGCGAACGGCACATCGAGACGCCAGAACCTCATCCAGGGCGTAAGCCGGAAGTTACGCGCCGCCTCCTCGAGTTCCGCCGGAACGGTACGCAGCGATTGGTAGAAACTGAACGCCATGTTCCAGGCCTGGCTGGTGAAGATGGCGAAGATGGCGGCGAACTCGGCGCCGAGCACGCGGCCGGGCGCGAGCGCCATGAAGAACACGACAGTGATCGAAATAAAGCCGAGGATCGGCACCGATTGCAGGATATCGAGAAGCGGGACGAGCAATTTCTCGGCGTACTTGCTGCGCGCCGCGAGCGTCGCGTACGTAAAGGTAAAGATTAGCGACAGCGCCATGGCGATGAGCATGCGCAGCGTCGTGCGCGCGGAATATTCAGGCAAGTTGCGCGGGTCGAGCGACAGCGGCTGCTTCTGCAATTCGGTCAGCGGCTCGAAAAGATGGCGGCTCGCCTCGGCGAGAAACACTAGAAAGCCGAGGATGAGAAGCACCGCGAGGATGTCCCAGCGGCTGAACAATCGGGCCCAGCCCCCGACTGAAATTGGGACAATCACACGCATGGTCGATTTCCGGCCGTCACAGAACAGTCGTAAAAAATCACGGCCCCCGCCCAGTCGATGGCCGCGTCTGACGGCGACGGCATAACACTGCCGCCGCATCATTCAAACCCAAAACGTTATGAAATCGTTTTATTTGTCCTGACCGATCAGCGGTCTCTCGCCTGCCGCCGGCCCACTGTGGCCCGTTAGCTTCGCGGCGCCATTGAGGTGAAGGCCTGCAGTAGCTCCAGCGGGAATGGAAAGACGATCGTGGAGCCGCGCTCGTTCGAAATGTCGAACAGCGTGCCGAGGTAGCGCAGCTGCATGGCCTGCGGGACGCCACCGAGGATTCGAGCAGCCTCGACCAGCTTCTGCGCCGCCTGCTGCTCGCCCTCGGCATTGATGATTTTGGCGCGCCGCTCGCGTTCGGCTTCGGCCTGGCGGGCGATGGCCCGTACCATGCTTTCGTCGAGGTCGATGCGCTTGAGCTCGACATTGGAGACCTTAATGCCCCAACCTTCGGTCTGCTTGTCGAGCACGTCCTGGATGTCGGAGTTCAGCTTGTCGCGCTCCGCCAGCATCTGGTCGAGGTCATGCTTGCCTAGGACCCAGCGCAGCGTGGTCTGGGCCAACTGGCTGGTCGCCGCCAGGTAATTGCTGACCTGGATGATCGCCTTCTCGGCGTCGACGACACGGAAATAGATAACGGCGCTCACCTTGACCGAAACGTTGTCGCGCGAAATCACGTCCTGCGGTGGGACTTCGTCGACCACTACACGCAGGTCGACGCGCACCATTTGCTGAATGAACGGATAAAGCAGGATGAGGCCCGGCCCCTTGGTGCCGGTGAAGCGGCCGAGCGTGAAGACCACACCGCGTTCGTATTCGCGCAGCACTTTGATCGAGGCGTAGAGAAACATCAGAACCAGAAAGCCGATAACGATGAGGACACCGAGAAACATGGCTGTGCTCCTAGGCAGGCCGTATGGCTTCGACGAAAAGGACAAGGCCGTCGCGGCTGACGACCTTAATGCGCGTGCCGGCCGCAAGTGGCGCGTTGGCGCGGGCGGTCCAAAGCTCGCCTTGGACGCGCACGCGCCCCTCGCCCTGCTCCCAAGCAACCGCTTCGCCTTCGGCGCCGATCAGCGCCTCGCCGCCGGTCACCACCGGCCGGTTGCGCGAGCGCAGCAGCGCCGCCAGCACCAGCAGGATAAGCGCCGCGCTGGCGATAGCAGCCCCGATCACAACCGCGGGGGAGAGCGAAAAGCCGGGCACGCGCTCGGGAAACATCATCAAGGCGCCGATGACGAAAGCCACAATGCCGCCCACGCCGAGCGCCCCAAAACTTCCGATATGGACCTCGGCAATCATGAGGGCGATTCCGATCAGCACCAGGGC
>JASHVC010000395.1 GCA_030039655.1 Xanthobacteraceae bacterium
GATGAGGTCGAAGCGGAGCTTGGGGCGCGCTCGCGCCAATCCGGCCTCGACGAGAAGGCGTCGCGCAAGGGTGGGTGAGGGCGTCCCGATGGAACAGCGCACCGAGCAGGAGGTCTCACCCTATCGGCTGTTCTCGCGCGGCGAATGGGCGAGCCGCCGCGAAGATACGCCGATGACGCTGGCGCCCGACGAGATCGCGCGGCTGCGCTCCGTGCACGATCGGTTGGATATTTCGGAGGTTGAGGAAATCTATCTGCCCCTGTCGCGGCTGTTGTCGCTGTACGTGGCCGCCACTCAGCGGCTGTTTCGCGCGCAGCAGGGATTTCTCGGCACTGAAGACGCCAAGATGCCCTATATCATCGGGGTCGGCGGTTCGGTGGCGGCCGGCAAGTCGACCACGGCGCGCGTGCTGCAAGCCTTGCTTGCCCGCTGGCCCAATGTGCCCCAGGTCGATCTCATCACCACCGACGGGTTCCTCTTCCCCAATGCCGTGCTCGAGCGCGAGCGGTTGATGGAGAAAAAGGGTTTCCCGGAGAGCTACGATCTGCCGGCGCTGCTGCGCTTTCTCTCCGACATCAAGGCCGGCCGGCGCCCGGTGCGCGCCCCGGTCTATTCGCACCTCGTCTACGACGTGATCCCGAACCAATGGATCGAGATCGATCGGCCCGACATTCTCATCGTCGAGGGCCTTAACGTGCTGCAGGCCGGACGGTTGCCCAAGGACGGCAAGGCCGTTCCTTTCGTCTCCGACTTTTTCGACTTCTCGATTTATTTGGACGCCGACGAGGACGTGCTGCTGACGTGGTACGTGAACCGTTTTCTGGCGTTACGCGGCACGGCTTTCGCCGATCCCAAATCGTATTTTCATCGCTATGCCAAATTGAGCGACAAGGAAGCGGTTGCCACCGCCACGTCGATCTGGAACCGCATCAATCTGGTCAATCTGCGCGAAAATATTTTGCCAACGCGGCCGCGCGCCGATCTCATTCTGAAAAAGGGCGTGACCCACGAGGTCGAGGAAGTTGCGCTGCGCCGGCTTTAGGATTCAGGCGGCGAGCGCGGCCTTATCGGTCGCCGCCAGCGCGGCGGCGAGGCGCTCGCGATCGAGCGGCTTGATCAGAAACTCGTCCATGCCCGCGGCCAAACAGGTCTCGCGATCCTCGGCCGACGCGTTGGCGGTGAGCGCGATGACCGGCGTGCGCGCGCCTCCCTCTTCTGCCTCGACGGCGCGGATGCGGCGCACAGCCTCCAGGCCGTCCACGCCCGGCATGTGCAGGTCCATGAGCACGCGATCGTAGGGCGCGCCCGCTGCGCGCGCGGTGAGCCAGCTGTCGATAGCGGCGGCGCCGTCGGCTGCCATGCTTGGACGATGGCCAAGCTTTGTGAGCAGCGCGCGGGCGAGCAGGGCGTTGATCTCGTTGTCTTCGGCCACAAGGATCGAGAGGCCGCTGCCGCGACGGACTTCGTGCGCCGTGTCAGCGGTTTCCTTGTCGGCGCCGGAATCGAACGCATCCCCGGCGGAAAAGCGAGCGGCCAGCGAGGCCGCGCGCACCGGCTTGATCAGATAGCCGGAGAAACCCGCGGCCTTGAGCGCGGTGAGATCGCCGCGCATGGCTGGCGTTACCAGCACGATGCGCCGTTGCACTCTAGACACCAGGCGCGCGACGGCTTCGCTCGCAGCCATGCCCAGTGCATGATCGACCAGCACAGCCGTCCACGCCTGTTCGGGCAACAGTGCCGCCGCCACCATTTCATCGGGTACGATTTTGGTGCGTGCGCCCCAGCGCTGCAGGTGACGCGCAATCAGCGACGCTTCAATCGCGCCGGGTGCGACGATGAGGACATCCTCGCCGGTGAGGTTGGGCACTGTCAGTGCTGGCTCGTCGGTCTCGCCCGCGCGCGGCAGCGGAATGGTGACGCGAAATGTCGAGCCCGCGTCGGGCGCGCTTTCGAGCCCGATGGCGCCGCCCATGCTCTCAACAATGCGTTTGGAGATGGTCAAGCCGAGGCCGGTGCCGCCGTACTTTCGCGTGGAGCCGTTGTCGGCTTGCTCGAACTCGAGGAAAACGCGCGCGCGGTCTTCGGCCGAAATGCCGATGCCGGTGTCGCGCACCGAGATCGCGATCTCGTCCGGGTCCGCCGGTTCGACGATGATCGAGACGCCGCCGTGTTCGGTGAACTTGGTGGCGTTACCGGCGAGATTGAACAGCACTTGGCGCAGCCTTGCGGAGTCGCCTACGACGTGGGAGGGCAGGCGCTCGTCCACGTAGCTGCAGATTTCCAGGCCTTTGGCTTGAGCGCGCGGACCCAACAGTTCGACCGTCTCTTCAACAAACGGCTCGAGCGCGAACGGCTGCGCGGCCAAATCGAGCCGCCCGGCCTCGATCTTGGAGAAATCGAGAATCTCATCGATCAGCGTCAGCAGCGTTTCGCCCGACGTCTTGATCGCTTTCAGATAGGCCGTCTGTTCGGCCGAGAGCGTTGTGTCGCGCAGCAGATCGGTCATGCCGAGAATGCCGTTCAGCGGCGTGCGGATCTCGTGGGACACCATGGCGAGGAACCGCGATTTGGCGCGGTTCGCCGTCTCCGCCTGATCGCGCGCTTCGGCTAGTGCCCGCTCAGCCTCGACCCGGTCGGTGATGTCTCGCCCGACGCTTTGGGTTTCGCTGCCGCTTTCGTTGCGCAGCGTCACCTCGCGCCAGGCGATCCAGCGCGCGCCGCCGGGCGAAGCAATATTCTGGTCGTAAGCGCGCATGCCGTCGGTGAGCAGCTTCGGCTCGCCCCGTTCCAATTCGGTCAGCGCAAAGGTGGTCGTCAGCAAGCTGGCGCGGTCTCGCCCGGCCAGTGTGCAGTAGGCGTCATTGACGTAGGTGATCGCGCCGCCACCGTCGCGGCGGACGATGACGTCGTCCTGTGCTTCGAAAAACGTCTTGGCGCGCTCTTCCGCTTCCTTGGTTTCCCAGTGGCGATCTGCCGCCTCGTCGAGCCGGGTCTCCAGATTGCGGAGCTCTCGTTTCATCTGCTTGACGCGGGACGTGAGCAGCCCGATGGCGCCGCACGCGGCACCGAACAACGCAGATATACCTACGGCGAATGAGTAGGGGTCGTACTGCGCGCCCGTGGTTCCGGTGAGGAAACCAAACGCGATGCCGAACGACATCGAGGCGATGGCGAAGCAGCGGACGACAAGCGAAAGGACACGGCGGGTGAAAATCGCGGGCTTATTAAGGGTGGCGCGCTGGCGCATGGTCCCGGTCCCGCTCCGCACGTTATCCATGGCGCCGGATGGCGCGCCACGTCCGTGCTTGATCTGATCGACGCCCGCTGGGAATTTGGCCTATGAACGTTGCGCATCCCTTGCATTTGGTAAGCGTGATTGGAGGGAGGGTTGCTGGTTTGTTAACATGGCGTCACCATATGGAGCGGACAGTTCATCATTGCCCGAAGCATTTGGCGCGGCCGGAGAAAGTGGAATGGATAAGATTGTAAATAACAAGCGCTCACGCGCGAACTCTGATGGGCCCGCCAAGCTGGTCAAGCCGTCGCGCGCCGAGGCGGAAGCGGCCGTGCGCACGCTCATTCGCTGGGCCGGCGATGATCCGGATCGTGAGGGGCTTTTAGCCACGCCGTCGCGCGTCGTGCGCGCCTACGAGGAATGGTTCTCCGGTTACAACGACGAGCCGCGCGAGTATCTCAAGCGTACATTCCAGGAGACCGGCGGCTACGATGAAGTCGTGGTGTTGCGCGACATTCGCTTCGAGTCATTTTGCGAGCATCACATGGCGCCGATCATTGGGCGCGTGCATATCGGCTACATCCCGCGCAATCGCGTGGTCGGCATTTCCAAGCTGGCGCGCCTGGTTGAAGTCTACGCGCGCCGCCTGCAGATCCAGGAGAAGCTGACCGCGGAGATCGCTTCGTGCCTTGATGCAGTGCTCAAGCCGCACGGCGTTGCCGTGGTCACCGAAGCGACCCACCAGTGCATGACCACGCGCGGCGTGCACAAGACCGGCGTCAGCATGGTGACGAGCCGCATGCTCGGCGTATTCCGCGATCACGCCGAGACCCGCCAGGAATTTTTGGCGGCGATCGGGATGCGCGGCGGCGTTGCGTCAACCAACGGATCAGTCTGATCTTTTAGACCGCGTTATGCCGCGCGCCGGATCTCATCGGTCAGAGCGCGATAGGACAACGCCTCCGCCAAGTGCACGCGTCCAACCTTTTCGGCGCCGTCGAGGTCGGCAAGCGTGCGGGCAACGCGCAGCACCCGGTGGTATCCGCGGGCCGAGAGCCGCATGGCGTCGGCGGCTTCGCGCAGCAGCGACATGCCGCTGCTGTCCGGCCGCGCCACGTCCTCCAGCACTGTCGGTGCGACCGCCGCGTTGCTGCGCACGTGCGGCAGTCCGACCGCGGCGTAACGCGCCGCCTGCCGCTCGCGCGCCAGCGCCACGCGCTCGGCGACTTCGCGGCTGCCTTCGGTCGGTGGCGGCAGGATGAGATCGGCGGCGGTCACCGCCGGCACTTCGATGTTCAGGTCGATGCGGTCGAGCAGCGGACCGGAAATGCGCGCCTGATAATCGGCCGCGCAGCGCACGTTCGGTTTGCGGTTGCACGTAAAGCCGGGCTCGTTCGCCCGCCCGCAGCGGCACGGATTCATCGCGGCGACCAACATGAAGCGCGCCGGATAGGTGACGCGATGATTGGCGCGGGCGATCGAAACCTCGCCGGTCTCCAGCGGCTGGCGCAGCGAGTCGAGCGCCTGCGGCCCGAATTCCGGCAGCTCATCGAGAAACAATACGCCGTGATGCGCGAGCGATATCTCTCCTGGCCGCGCGTGCAGCCCGCCGCCGACGAGTGCCGGCATGCTGGCGGAGTGATGCGGTGCGCGGAACGGGCGGCGGTTGGTCAGTGCGCCGCCTTCGATCTCGCCAGCCACCGAGGCCACCATGGAGACTTCGAGGAGTTCCGGCATTAGGTAGCAAACTCACCTTCTAACCTGTCGGCCTATCCTGCCCGCTTTGCTACTGTCCGGGCATGAAACGCTGGCTTTTGCGTCAGGACGCCGCTTCCGTGTTTTACGTCGCTATCGCCACGGTATTGCTGGCGTGGTTCGTCTGGACGTTTTTCGAATGAACGCCTTTGTCGTCAGCGGCCTTATCAAACGCCGCGCCCAACTCGCCGGTGACATCGAAAAAGCCCACGAAGCCCTACGGCGCATGGCGCTCGATTTAGAGAACCTTGATGCCACGATCCTGCAATTCGAGCCGAATTTCCGATTAGAGACCGTCAAACCCAAGGCGTTCCGGCCGCCGAAGGATTGGAGCAATCGGGGCGAAATGACCCGCATTTGCCTTTCCATTCTGCGATTGGCGAGTGAGCCGCTTACGGCACGCGACGTTGCCCTGCAGTTGCTCACTGAGCGCGCCTTGAATCGTGACGACAAAAACTCCTACGCCTCATGACCAAGCGTGTAGGCGTCGCTTTGCGGCTCCAAAGAGACAAAAACGTCGTTCGGTGCAACCAAGGGCCGGGGCAGTACATGCTTTGGGAACTTGTGCGCTGATCACAACGGCGTGAGGCGCGGCTCATAACCCTCTCATACCGTCCTTATTGGCTCATTTCAGATTTTCATACCAAGTCTTGCGTTTACGCTGCGTTAACTTCATGATCCCGTTTGAGCTTGAATGGCGAAGCCGCCCGGCCCTGGCAGGCCGAAGCGGCTTCAAGTTCCAGTCCCCGCACTAACCCATCAGCCGGGCCAGCGGGGCAATAACGGCTAGTAACACTCCATAAGATTCGGAGAAACCGTTGTGTGTCAAGGCCCGGCTCCGACTAAAGGAGCCTCTAAGTGGCTTGGTACAAATACGATCAGTATCTAAAAAAGAGCAACGGCGACGCATACGATCAGGACCATTCGCCGGGTGTAGCTGCATCCCATGCGGGCATTTTTCGCTGCATGGGATGCGGGCGAGAGATCGGCATTGCGAGTGGTCATATTCTGCCGCCGCAAAATCATCACAGTCACACTCAGCAGCAGGGCTCTATTCGCTGGCGTTTGATCGTGTATGCCGATCATCGTCCGGCGAGTGAGCAGTAGAGGCGTCCGACTTCAAGCGGATAAGCTCTATGTCGTCGGCGCGATAGTGATCCCAAAGAAAGGGCGCTATTGCGCCGATGCCTTTTGCGATGGCAACTAAGCGCGACGCGGGAAAGGTCGCCTGTAGAAATTCGGCGGTTTTTGCCACGTCTGCATCAATCTCAATTCTTGTTGTCATCGCTACAGGTCCTTCAATCTGATTTCCTCAATTCCTATTGCCTTGGCGGCGGCGCACAAGAATGTAGCTGGAAAGGTTCCTCGGCTGAGCTTGTTGGCGACCGACGCCTCGCTTTCGTCCATCCCCAATTTTCCCAACCGGACAGCCAATTCCTCGTAAGTCACGTCCGCCCGTTTCAATTCGGCCTTTAGGTAGCGCTTGACCCTATCGGCCCAGTCCAATTCACCCTTTTTAGCCATGCAGTCCGCTCCTAGCGCTTATGCGTGGAGCATATTATATCCGATATCTTCCTATTGACAATAGCCTATCCATGTATATCATATGTGCTATCTAGATCGCACACATACGATATGTCTCAGCATTTCCTCCTCTCCGCAACGGCCCGGTCGCTCTCTCTGGCGAGAGTTGCGCGGCTTACGGATGAGCAGGCTTACGAGACTTTCAAAACGATCCGCTGGTCCGACAACGGCGGCGAACCCTACTGCCCCAAATGTCGCTGCGCGGCCCTGTATAGCTACCGCACGCGTAAGCTTTGGAAATGCAAGGCATGCTCACACCAATTCAGCGTCACGTCCGGGACGATTTTCGCCAGCCGGAAACTGGCCATCCGTGACTACCTCTTGGCTATCGCGATATTTGTGAACGGCGCAAAGGGCCATAGCGCCCTGCAATTGAGCCGCGATCTCGACTGTCAATACAAAACGGCATTCGTTCTTAGCCACAAGCTTCGCGAAGCCTTAGCCGACGAAATGAAAGACCGTACCGTGTCCGGCCTGGTCGAAATCGACGGTGCATATTTTGGCGGATACGTGAAGCCAGCGAACAACAAAGATAACCGCCGTGATCGGCGGCTCTGGCGAAATCAGTCTGGTAAGCGCCGCTGCGTTGTCATCATGCGAGAACGGCACGGGTCAACGCTTCCTTATGTCTGCCGGTCCGAGGACCTGTCCCTTCCTGTCATTCAAGAGCGGATCAAGGCTGGCAGCATCGTGTACGCGGATGAAGCAAGTTGCTGGGACGCCTTGCACGCCAAATACCTGACGAAGCGCGTCAATCACTCCGAGAGTTATTCGACCGGTGACGCCTGCACTAACCAAGCGGAGTCGTTTTTCTCTCGATTACGCCGTGCAGAAATCGGCACGCACCATCATATCGCCGGTCCGTATTTGAACGCATACGCAGCCGAAATGAGTTGGCGCGAAGATTATCGGCGCGAGAGCAATGGCGAACTGTACCTAGCGATGGCCGATGCCGCGCTTAA
>JASHVC010000396.1 GCA_030039655.1 Xanthobacteraceae bacterium
CGCAGCGAAGCAATCCAGGGCGGCTGGTGATTACGACGGGGCTGGCCTGGATTGCTTCGTCGCTACGCTCCTCGCAATGACGAAGTCGATGTTGAGCTTGCGCTCCTCGCAATGACGAACGCGCCGCGACGTGCGTCATTGCGAGCCAACGGACCCGCGCGAAGTCGCGCGGTCCGATGACAGGCTCCGCGAAGCAATCCAGGGCGGCTTGCCAAACGGAGAGGCTGCACTGGATTGCTTCGTCACTTCACTCCTCGCAATGACGCTAGAACGCGACCTCAACCGGAGTTGGTTTTATTGCCGTTGATCACATCGTAAATGTTGCAGGCAATGCCCGTCGCCTCATAGCCATCCTGACCTCTCGCCTGCGCGATAGCAAACATTTGGTGGGCGAGGCCGACAAACGGCATCGGGACCTCCATGTTGCGCGCCATATCGAGCCCGAAGCCAACGTCCTTTGGCATCCAGGACTTGCGCGCCTTGAACTTGCGGCTCACCAAAATTTCCATGATGCGCCGGGTCGCCACCGAATCCTGCTGAGAGTTCTTGATAATGGCCTGGAAGGTGGAGTCGTCGAGACCGCCCTTCTTGAGCCAACAGCAGATTTCAACAAGGCTCAGGTGTTGGACAGCGGCCAACATCGCCATAGCGTTCTTCACAAGCTTGGCGTTGCCGAGTTCGCCGACGTGAAGAATTGATTTGCCCATCGCCTTGAATATCGGCTGATGCTCGTCGAACAACGCCTTGGAGCCCGAAAGCCAAAGCGCCAGCTCACCGGCCGCCGCGACCTCCTCGACGCCTCCGGCCGAAGCGTCGACCACGGTCCAGCCCTTTTTGTTGAGCTCACCACTAACGCTGACGATGGTCTCTTTATCGATGCTGCTAAAATCGATCCACACCTTGGCGCCGGCGGTCGCTTCGGCGAGCCCACCCTTGCCGAGGGCGACGACCCTGACTGCCTCGTTGTTCGGCAACATCGAGAGCACGAGCTCGCACGATTCGGCCACTGCTTTGGGCGAGTCCTTGAATTGTGCGCCTTCGCCCTCCAGTCCCTTGGCCTGCTCACGCCTCAGATCGTTCACGACCAGACGATAGCCGGCCTTGATCAGGTTGGCCGCCATGCCACTGCCCATGCCGCCAGTGCCGATGAAACCTACGGTCTTCATGCCTCACACCTCCTAGATCGTCACCTTGGAGCGCCTTGCCCGCGTCGCCGCCGCGTCCACGACGAAATTGCTCCCCTCGCGCTTAAGCACCACGCTGTAGTCGCGCTCCGCCGCCTCCGGCGAAACTAGGCCTTCGCGTACGTCGGCGAGCACGCGATCGGCCGGCCGCGCCAGCGGATCGCCGTACCCGCCGCCGCCCGGTGTATCGAGGCGGAAGATGTCGCCCTCCTTCAGCGGATAGTCGGCGTAACGAGTCGGCAGGCGCTTGGCCCGATCAGTCTCGGGATTGATCCAGATGTCGCCCGGGCGGCCGTCGCGGCCGCCCTCCATGCCGTGCGGCGGAATGATGTGCTTCATGGAGCGGATGGAAAAACGCGCCTCGGCGAGGTTGAGATATTCGCGGCGCACGCCGAGCCCGCCGCGAAACTGCCCCGGCCCGCCGGAGTCGCGAATGAGCTCGAAGCGAACCAGCCGCGTCGGGAATTCGCTTTCGATGATCTCGATGGGCGCGATCTTGGCGTTGCTCTGATTGACGGTAGTGACTGACGCGCCGTCCTTGCTGGCGCGCGCGCCGCCACCGCCGGCAATGATCTCGTATTGCACATAGCCCTGCCCGGCCGACGTGCTGCGGCCGCCGATGACGATGGAGCGGCTGCCGCTACCATCCGCGCGCACTTTGCCAGGTACGATCGGCGCCAGCGCGGCGAACAGAGCATCGACCAGCGCGTGGACCGTCGGATTGTAGGTGTTGACCGGCGCCGGGAAGCGCGGATTGAGCACGCTGCCCTCGCGCGCCGCAATGCTGAAGGCGCGAAGGAGTCCACTCGACACGTACATATGCGGATCGATCATGGAGATAAGCGCATAGGCGCAGGCGGCCTGCACCAGCGGCGGGCGAATGTTGGCCGGCCCGCGGGTCTGATCGGCGGAGCCGGTGAAATCGAAGTTCAGTTTGTCGCCGCGCTTCTCTGCTACCACATGGATGCGCACCGGCTTTTCCAGCTCGATGCCGTCGTCGTCGACGAAGCGCTCGGCCTCGTAGCGGCCGTCCGCCCATTCGGCGATGGCGGCGCGCACCCGCGCCTCGCCGATCTCGAACAAGCGGGCGAAGCTCGCCAGCACTTTATCCTCGCCGTATTTGGCCACGAGCTCCTGCACGCGCCGTTCGCCGAGCCGGTCGGCGCCAAGCTGGCCGCGGATATCGCCGAGCACGAGTTCGGGCGTGCGGCTATTGGCGGCGACGATGCGCTCGATGTCGGTGTTCGGTTCGAAGCGGTGCTGATAGCGCACGGCGGGCAGATGCAGGCCTTCGTTGAAAGTCTCGCGCGCCTGGCCCGAACAGCTTCCTGGAACAGGGCCGCCGATGTCGCCCTTGTGCGCGATCGAGCCGCAGAACCCGAACAGGGCGCCGTCGATGAACACCGGAGTGAGCACGCACATGTCGGGCGCGTGCGGACTGCCGCCCTGATACGGGTGATTGATGAGAAACGCATCGCCCTCGGCGATCTCGCCACCGAATTCCTCGAGCACGGCGCCGCAGCAGGCGGGAAACGCGCCGATATGCAGCGGCAGCACCACGTGCTGCGAGACCACCTCGCCTCCCGCATTCATCAGCGCGCACGAAGCGTCCTGGGATTCGCGTACGATGGTGGAGAAGCCGGTACGAAACAGCGAGTTCTGCATTTCCTGCACGATGCCGGAGAGGCTCGCTTTGATGACTTCAAGATCGACGGCGTCGATGGGCATACGCTTCACTCATTTGCTATATTGTCATCATCCGCGAAGGCGGATGATCCAGTACTCGCTGAGCTTCGAGCATGAGTGCTGAACGCTATTATTGGGTCTACATTCTCGCGAGCAAGCTCGGCGGGACGCTCTACATCGGGATGACAAACGACTTGGTCCGCCGAGTCTATGAGCATCGGACGGGAATCGTGCGAGGCTTCACCAAACAACATGAAATCCATCGCTTGGTTTACTTCGAGCCGCACACGGACGTTGAAGCCGCGATTCACAGGGAGAAGCGGCTGAAAAGATGGAATCGAGCATGGAAGGTGAGATTAATTGAGGAACTGAACCCCAACTGGGATGATCTTTATCCACAAATCTCCAGCCCTTGAGATTACTGGATCGTCCGCCTTCGCGGACGATGACAGACAGCGTGCTCACTTCTCCTCCGTCACGATCAAATTCTTCCACTCGTCGATGCTCGCAACCTGGCCGGCGCAGATGACCGTCGTGCAGTCGAACTGATCGAGGATCGCCGGCCCGCGCAAGGTCAGTCCCACGTCGAGCTTCTCGCGCTGATAGACCGGACAGGAAATCGTTTTACCGTCGAAACGCACTTGCCGCGTTTCGCGCAGCGCATCGGAAAGCTTCGGGCCTTGCAGTGCGTATTTCGGCATCGAGACTGCTGGCACCAGGCCAACACCGCGGACCCGATAGGACACGACCTCGACGGGCTCCTCCGGCGCGCTGTGGCCGAACTGGCGTTTGTGTTCCAGGTCGAATTCCTTGCGCAAGTAGACGAGCGCCGCCGTCTGATCCGCCGTGCACGACATAGTGATCTCATAACCCTGCCCAGCGTAGCGCATGTCGAGCGCGCGCTCGATGCGAATGTCTTTCTCGCCGAAGCCGTCGCGTTGTAGATCTTCGCGCGCCTGTGTCTCCAGCTGCGTAAATACCGCCTCCACGTCGCTCGACGAGAGCTCGCCGATCGGCGTCATGCGCGAACGGATGTAATCGTGCTTGACGTCGGACATGAGCAGACCGATGGCGGAAAACACGCCCGGATAGAGCGGCACGATCACGCCGGCCATACCGAGATCGCGCGCCATGCGCGCGGCGTGCAGCGGCCCGGCACCGCCGAACGCCAGCAGAAAGAAATCGCGCAAATCGTGGCCGCGCATGGTGGAGATAGCCTTGATGGCCTCCTCCATTTTCACGTCGATGATGCGGATGATGCCTTCGGCCGCCGCCAGACTGTCGAGCGAAAGGTCTTTCGCCACGCGCGCCATCGCGTGCTCGGCCTTGGCGCGGTCGAGCCGCATGCGGCCGCCGAGAAAATTATCGGCGCTCAGATAGCCCAGCAGCAGATTGCAGTCGGTGACCGTGACCACCTCGCCGCCACGGCCGTAGCAGCAGGGCCCCGGCACCGCGCCGGCGCTTTGCGGTCCGACTTCGAGGACACCGAAGCGATCGACGCGGGCGATAGTGCCGCCGCCGGCACTCACCGTGTTGATGTCCATCATCGGCACGGCGAGATCGCGCCCCTCGATCTTGCCGCGGCTGGAAAAGATCGGCTCGCTGTCCTTGATCAGCGCCACGTCACAGGACGTGCCGCCCATATCGAAGGTGATGAGATTGACGAAGCCGCCCATGCGGCTCGCCGAGACGCCGGCAGTGACGCCACCGGCAGGCCCAGAGAGAACTGTCGTGACCGCCGTCCGCGCTGCTTCAGCGAAGGTCGACATGCCGCCGTTCGACTGCATGATGTATTTCTGTCGGGTGGCGACTCCGGCATCGCCGAGGCGGCGATCGAGATTTGCGACATAGCGCGCCAGGATTGGCTGCAGATAGGCATTGATGACCGTCGTGCTCAGCCGGTAGTACTCGCGGATCTGCGGCAGAATTTCCGAAGACAGCGAGACATTGCAGCCGGGCATTTCCTCCTTGGCGATCTCTCCCAGCCGCGCTTCGTGCTGCGGGTGAAGAAACGAGAATAGGAGGCAGACAGCGAGTGACTCGATCTCTTGTATCTTGAGGCCGCGCAAGGTGGTGCGTAGTGCTGCTTCATCAAGCGGCACGAGCACATTGCCGCGGAAATCGACGCGCTCGCGCACCTCGCCGGTGAGGCTCGGCGGCACGAGCGGCACCGGCTTGTCGTACATAACGTCGAAGATCGCGGTGCCGTACGGGCGCGCCTGTTCTGCTACCTCATAGATGCCGCGGAAGCCTTCGGTGACGAGAAGCCCGGTCCGCACCCCCTTCCCTTCCAGAAGCGCGTTGGTGCCGACCGTAGTACCGTGACAGAAAAAATTGACGCCGGCGGCGGGCACGCCCTGCGCGATTAGTCCCTCGATGCCCTGCAGGATGGCCCGTGACGGGTCATCGGGCGTCGACGGCACTTTGGTGATGGAAACCGCGCCGGTTTCCTCGTTGAGATAGACGAAATCCGAGAACGTCCCACCCGTATCGACCGCAACTCGGTAGCGAGCCATTCGTCGGCATCTCTCAAGGCAAACCTATCCTGCGCGATGCGAAATGCCCCGGTTTCGCGGCCCGTGACAAGGGGAAATTGGGCCAGGCTCAAGCGCATTAACGATTGAAACACGAGACCCACGAAAATGCCTTTCCCGTCAACCTGCGGTGAGGAACCTTTTTACGGAACCTGGCGTTTGCTAGCGATTGGCAAGGGCATACGGGCATTGCGGCTTCGGAATAGAGCGCTCTCCAAATCCGTCCAGATCCCAACGCCTTGGCGGCGATGACCGCCGCAAAGCCATGCTTCCGGGCTAAATGGCTGTTAGTATCTTTTCGCGTCCTGAGTTGCGAGTTTGGTTTGCCGGGAGTGGTGCCCTTGAGCGTTCAAACTGATCCGCAGAGTGGACGTCGACAATGACGGCAGCAGAGCCGCGTCCACATTCGGTCCGCCATTACCTTGTCCTGTTGGCGCTTGCGGTCGCGATTCCACTTGTCGGCCTGGCATTTTATGTCAGCTATCGCGTCGCGGCGGTTGAACAGCAGGCGACACAGGCAGCACTCATCAACAACGCACGATCGCTCGGCGCGGCGTTGGATCAGGAAATCGACAAACACATCGCGGTTGCCTCGACCCTCGCCCATTCCCCATCTTTGTTGCACGGTGATTGGCCGGAGTTCGGGCAATGGGCCAGAGACTCTCTTGCAGACTTTCACGAGTCTTGGGTGATTGTTCTCGATCCGAGCGGACAGGTGTTGACTGACACATCGGCGGCGCCCAACGCCACTCTACCGCGCCGCCCGTTATTCCCGGTCGAAGAAGAGGCGCTGCGAACCGGTAAGGCCGAAGTGTCGGGCATCGTGACCGGCTTTGCCGCCGACCGCATGGTGGCGTTTGCGGCCATACCCGTACTCCGCGACAGCCAGCCTTTATATGTCGTCGACATCGTCCTCAATCCTGCGCGGTTCGTGGCCTTGCTGCAGGAGCAGAACTTCCTGATGTACTGGCTCGCCGCCATCGTGGATGGCAACGGCAACTTCGTGGCGCGGCTTCCCGATGAGGCGGGAACCAAGCTCGGCCAATCGGCGAGTCAAGGTTGGCGCGATGCGATACAGCAAAATCCGACGGGCGTCATCGAGCATGTATCGACAGACGGACAATCGATCATCGACGCCTACACGCAAGCGTCCCATGGCTGGACGGTCGGCATCGGGATCCGGCAAAGCATTTTCGCTGCGCCGCTGCGGCGTACCCTGTGGCTGTTGCTGGCCGCGAGCCTGGGCTGCGTCGGCCTCGGACTAGTATTCGCCTGGCTGGTCGCCCACAGACTCAACAGCAGCGCCAAGGTACTACACCACGCGGCCCAAGCTATGGCCGCCGAGCAACCCGTTCGGGCGGCGCCGACCGGTGTCGTCGAATATGATGAAGCCGTCGGTGCCTTTGCGGCCGCTTCGCAGGCGCTGCAGGCGCGCGGAGAGGAACGCCAACGCGCCGAAGCGGCGTTGCAAACAAGCGCAGACGAGCAGGCTGCCCTCTACGAATTCACCAACAGGCTGTACCGCGCCGAGTCGTCGAAGGTCGTGTACGACGCCGCACTCGATGCCATTCTGCGGGCGTTGCATTGCAGCCGCGCGTCGATTTTGCGCACGGACGAACGCGGGGGCCTGCGGTTCGTGGCCTGGCGCGGCTTGTCCGACGCCTATCGCGCCGCCGTTGACGGCTATTCGCCGTGGGCAGTCGATGAGCCCAATCCACGCCCCATTTGTATTGCGGACATTGAGAGCGTGGATTTACCGGATGCGCTCAAAACGGCGGTAGTGCGAGAAGGCATCCGCGCGCTGTCGTTCATTCCATTGATGTCGGCGGACGGCAGGCTCGCCGGAAGGTTCACGACCTACTACGAAGCGCCGCATACCTTTTCGCGCGAGCAGGTAGACCTTGCGCTCAATCTTGCACGTCGACTCGGCTTTGCCGTGGGGCGCATTGAGGCCGAACACGCGCGCCAGATCGCTGAGCAGGAACTGCGCAACCTCAAGGAAAAACTGGAAACCGAAGTCGAAACGCGGACCCTCGAGCGCGACCGCATCTGGAATGTCTCCGAGGATTTGCTTGGCGTGGGCAACTTCGAGGGCTATTTCGTCAATATCAATCCGGCTTGGACAAGACTCCTGGGATGGGCCGAAGACGAAATCAAATCCATGCACGTCGACAAGCTGCGGCATCCTGACGATGCGCCTGCGGCAATGGCCGGCCGCGCCCAGCTAGCACAGGGCGTCGGCACCATACGAATGGAGAATCGCTTCCGTCACAAGGACGGCACCTGGCGGTGGATTCACTGGACCATGACGGCGGAGAACGGAGTGATCTACGTGTCGGGCCGGCACGTGACCCTAGAGAAGGAGGCGGCGGCAGCCCTCGAACACGCAAACCAGCGCTCGGCGCATTCGCAGAAAATGGAGGCGCTCGGCGCGCTCACCGGCGGCGTCGCGCACGATTTCAACAATCTACTGATGATCGTCAGCGGCCATTCGCAGAGTCTGAGCCGGCGCATCACCGATCCAAAACAGTTGCGGGCGCTGGACGCGATTCAAATCGCCGCAACGCGGGGCGAAAGCCTCACCCGTCAGCTGCTGTCATTCTCGCGCGGCATGCCGCTCAATCCGACCGTGGTCAGTCCCACCGAAACCATCCAGGCGATCCGCGAGGTGCTTGCCGGCTCGCTCAACGTCAACATCGACTTGTCGATCGGAGTTCCCGACACCGTGTGGCCAGTCCGCGTCGACAAGTCCGAGCTCGAACTGGCGCTGGTCAACCTCACGGTCAATGCGCGCGACGCCATGCCCAACGGCGGCCGCTTGTCCATTACCGGCGATAACGTGCTGCTGCTCGTGGAGGATACACCCGAAGGATTGGCCGGTGAGTTTGTCGCGCTGAGTGTCACCGATACCGGCACTGGCATTCCCGACGATGTGATCAGCAGAGTCTTCGAGCCGTTCTTCACCACCAAGGGCGCCGACAAGGGCACCGGCTTGGGACTATCGCAGGTCTATGGATTTGCGCGCCGCTCTGGCGGGACCGCCGTCGCCAGGAGTCAGGTCGAACACGGGACGACGGTGACGATTTATCTACCCCGCAGCAAGGGTAAGGTCGAGGTGCCGCTGAAAGAAGACGGCGTGCAATATGCAGCCCCGGCCGGCGCGAGAGTGCTCGTGGTGGAAGACAATCACGAGGTGCGAGCCGTCACGGTTTCGCTGCTGGAGCAACTGGGCTACCAAACTATCGCGGTCGAACACGCGGCGGCCGCCCTCGAAATCATCGCGAGTTCGCAGCAGATCAGCGTTATTTTCTCCGACGTCGTGCTGCCGGGTGAAATCGACGGCTTGTTGTTGGCGCGCACCGTCAAGGCACGTTACCCGGACATTCCGATTGTACTGACCACGGGATACACACGGGTCTTCGAGGCCGAGCCGGAATTTCCCGTCTTGCGCAAGCCTTATCAGATCTCCGCGTTAGGGCGCATCATCCGCGAAGCGCTCGATGCCCGGGGTGGCCACAAGACCGCGCTTGCAAGCTGAATCGTCGCCCCTGGGGGCAGGCACGAGGCCTGCACTGCACGTCGTTGTCGATAGTTAATGCAAGGCCACAGAAGCCGGCGGACTTTCCATCGAGGCGATGCTGCTCTTGACCGCCTTCTGCACCTTCTCGAAGGCGCGCACTTCGATCTGACGAACACGCTCGCGCGACACGCCGAACTCATCGGCGAGCTCTTCGAGCGTGATCGGCTCGTCGGCGAGGCGGCGCGCCTCGAAGATGCGACGCTCGCGGTCGTTGAGCACGCCGAGCGCCTGGCCAAGCGCCTTATGGCGGTTATCCGACTGCTCGCTCTCGGCAAGCCGGCTCTCCTGGCTGGCGCTGTCGTCGACCAGCCAATCCATCCACTCGCCGGAATCGCCGTCTTCGCGGATCGGCGCATTGAGCGAAGCATCGCCGCCGAGCCGGCGGTTCATGTCGATGACGTCCTGCTCCGTCACGCCCAGCCGTTTGGCGATGAGCTTGACCTGATCGGGCCGCATGTCGCCCTCGTCGAGCGCCGAGATGCGGCTCTTGGCCTTGCGCAGATTGAAGAACAGCTTCTTCTGGTTGGCCGTGGTGCCCATTTTCACCAGCGACCACGAGCGCAGGATGTATTCCTGGATCGCCGCCTTGATCCACCACATGGCATAGGTCGCCAGCCGGAAGCCCTTGTCCGGCTCGAACCGCTTGACCGCCTGCATCAGGCCGACATTGCCCTCGGAGATCACTTCGGAAATCGGCAGACCGTAGCCGCGATAGCCCATCGCGATCTTGGCAACGAGGCGCAAATGGCTGGTGACGAGCTTATGGGCGGCGTCGCGGTCGCCGTGCTCGCGCCAGCGCTTGGCCAGCATGAATTCTTCCTGCGGTTCCAGCATCGGGAACCGGCGGATCTCTTCAAGATATCGGGTAAGTCCGGTTTCGCCCGACAGTATGGGCAAAGCTGCAGTCTGGGCCATGATAGCGCCCTCCTTTGGGCCCCCGCGGCGCGGCGGGCGAGTGGGCCGCCGCTCCCCGAGCCGACGGCGCCAGTCTAGTTCGCACCCGCAACATACACGGTCGAATCAGGTGAGCGAAAGGGCGGCAGCATCACTTCATTGCGACGCCGCCTTGATCCTTATCAACCAA
>JASHVC010000397.1 GCA_030039655.1 Xanthobacteraceae bacterium
CGAGCGGCTGCGGCAAGAGCACGTTGCTGAGCATCGTCGGCGGCCTGATGGCACCGGCGAGCGGCACCGTGGACGTTGGCGGCACGCCGGTGCGCGGCCCGCTGCCGCGCGACATCGCCTTCGTGTTCCAGGAGAACGCGCTGTTTCCCTGGAACACCGTGATGGAGAACGAGCAGCTTGGAATGCGTTTTCAGGGCGTGCCGCAGGCGGAGCACGCCCCGCGCGCGAAGAAATGCCTTGAAGCGGTCGGGCTCGCCGATTTCGCCGATCATTATCCCGGCCAGTTGTCCGGCGGCATGCGGCAGCGGGCGGCGCTGGCACGCGCGCTTTCGCTCGAAACCGGGATCCTGCTGATGGACGAGCCGTTCGGCGCGCTCGATGAGCAAACGCGCATGATCCTCGGCGAGGACCTCTCGGTGCTGCTGTCGCGCACAGAGAAGACCATCGTGTTCGTCACGCACAGCCTCGGTGAGGCGGTTTTTTTGGCCGATCGCGTCGCCGTGTTTTCGGCGCGGCCCGGCACCATCAAGAAGATCATTCGCGTGGATGAGCCGCACCCGCGCAAACCTGGCTTCGTCACCTCGGAGAAATTCACCGAGCTACGCAACGAGCTCTATGCGCTGCTGCATGACGAGATCCGCAAAGCGGTGTCGGAATCGGGGCGGGCGCGCGACGTGGGCGCGACGGGCGGAGCCGCATGATGGCGCGCCGCGGCGACACGGTGCAACGGATCGCCAGCCGCGCGGTTCAGATCGGCTTTCTGCTGGCCCTTTTTGTTCTCTGGTACCTCGCCACCAACGAGTGGGGCGTCAATAAGTTGTTGCTGCCGAACCCGATTGCGGTCTGGCACCAGCTCATCGGCATTCTCAAGAGCGGCGAATATTTGCCGGACCTGCGCGTCACCGCGACTGAGTTTGCCGCGGCCTTTGTGCTGGCGCTGACCAGCGGCACGCTGGTCGGTTATCTGGTCAGCCGCACGCGCTATACGATTCGCGTGTTCGAGCCGCTGTTTGCCGGAATCTATTCGGTGCCGATCATTCTGTTTCTGCCGCTCTACGTGTTGTTCTTCGGCCTCGGTCCGGCGTCCAAGATCGCGCTCGGCACCACGATCAGCTTCTTCCCCATTGTGCTCTCGACCATTGCGGGCTTCAGCAATGTGGACCGGACGCTGGTGACCGCGGCCCGATCCATGGGCGCTTCGGACTATCAGCTTTTCCGCTATGTGCTCGTCCCCGCCGCGCTGCCCGTGATCCTCACCGGACTGCGCATGGGCTTTACCGTGGCGATGCTCTCCATTCTCGGCAGTGAGACCATCGCGTCGCTCGCCGGTCTTGGCCACCACATCGTGCAGTTGGCCGAGAACATGGAGATGGCGCGCATGTTTGCCTACATCGCCTTCGTGGTGGTGATGGTGGCGGTGCTCAACGCCTTCGTGTCGTATCTCGAGGCGCGCGGAAGACGCTGGGCATGAACGAGCGCGAGTTGAAGATCACGGGCGCCGCTCCTCCTCGCGAAGGCGGAGACCCAACCCCCAATGAGCGGACACCATCGTCCATCTCGGCCTTCCTCCTCCGCCATCCTGGCGTGGCTCGCCTCGGCGTCGTTCTTGTCATTCTGCTGGTGTGGGAAATCGCCGCGCGCTGGCTGATCGATCCGCTGTTCATCGCCCCGCCGTCGCGCGTGTTCGCTTCCCTCGGCGCGGTGTTGGCCACCAACGGCGTCCCGGCGGCGCTGCGGCTGACTTTTTTCGAACTCGCCGTCGCCTTCGTGATCTCGGTGGCGATCGGCATCGTGGTCGGGCTCGCCATCGGCTTGCAGCCATTTGTGCGGCGGAGCTTCATGCCGATCGTGCTGCTGGTCTACGGACTCCCGCAAATTACGATCCTGCCGCTCTTTATCCTGTTCTTCGGCATCGGCGCGGCGTCGAAGATCGCGTTCGGTGTAACCCACGGAATTTTCCCGATCATTGTCACCATCGTGGCCGGGGTGCAGAACCTCAAACCCATCCTGCTGACCAGCGCGCGCTCCATGGGCGCGAGCCGCTGGCAATTGCTGCGCTGGGTGATCTTCCCGCACATGATTCCCAGCTTCTTTGCCGGCATGCGGCTTGGCATGAGCGGCGTCCTGCTCGGCGTGTTATTGGCCGAGCTGTACGTGTCGACCGCCGGCATCGGCTACTTCACCACCATGTTTACCCAGGCCTTCGATCCGACCAAGCTGTTCGGCCTTATCGCCATGCTGGCCGCCATGGCGATCGCGCTGAACGAAATCGTGCGCCGCGCCGAGATCAGGTTCAGCCGCTGGCGATAGGAGAAACAAAAGGAATGGCGAAGCTGAAACTGACTGTGGCCTGTGGCGATTATGAGATTACGCGCGCGCTGAGCGACGGCTCAGTCACGGCCGACGGCATCGACCTCGTCATGCTCACCGACATGGGCTCGCGCGAGCGGCATTGGCGCATGGCGCGCAAGAGCGAATTCGACGTCTGCGAGACCAATATCGGCAGCTATTACATGGAGCGCGACCGCGGTGAACCGCTCACCGCGATTCCGGTGTTCCTGCATCGCCGTTTCCGCCACGGCTTCATCTTCGTCAACGTCAATTCCGGCATCCGCACGCCCAGGGACCTGATCGGCAAAAGGATCGGCGGCACCAATTTTCAGCCGGCCTCCAACATCTGGATGCGCGGCATCCTCGAAGAGCATTACGGCGTGCCGCACAGGCAATGCACTTGGGTAGTCGAACGCGAAGAGGACGTGGTGTTCACGGCGCCTAAAGACTTGCGCATCGAGATGATCGCGCCCGGCAAGCGCCTCGACGTGATGTTGGCCGAAGGCGAAATCCCTGCCATGCTGTCGCCCGATATTCCACCGCTGTTCCGCGAAGGCGACAAGCGCATCGTGCGCTTGTTTGCCAACTACAAGGATGTCGAGATCGAGTACTTCAGGAAGACCGGAATCTTCCCGATCATGCACGTCACCGTCATCCGGCAGGAAATCGCCGAGAAATATCCTTGGGTGGCGATCAATCTGGTGAAGGCCTTCGACCAGGCGAAAGCGCTCGCCTATCGGCGCATCGCCAACCCGCGCATGGTGCCGCTCGCCTGGATCAGAACCGCCTGGGAGGAGCAGCGGGACATTCTCGGCTCCGATCCGTGGGCTTACGGCCTTACCGACGCCAACCGCAAGAACCTGCAGACCGTGGAGCGCTATTGTCATCAGCAAGGCCTGATCAGCCGGATCATGCCGCTCGACGATCTATTTGCCGACACCGATCTCGGCGACGCCGCAGGTGGCGCGGAGAATATCTGAATTCCTTCCCTACGAGGGGGATGGAGAAGAAAGCGAATTCCATGCCCGACCAACGAAAAGACGACCCGGCCTTCCTCTACTTCCCCAATAATTACCGCTGGTCGATGGGCTTGTTGATCTGCCTCGGTGGCGCGCCGTGGACCGGCGTCGACATCGATGAAGTCAACCGTGTCGGCCGCGCTCTCATCGACAAGGTCGGCGACGACACGGCGTGGTTCGAGGAGTGGACCAGGATGGGCGACAAGGTCGAAGCGCGCGGGCGCGACGCCTTACGCGCCGGCCACAAGCTCACGGCTGCGTCGTGCTTCATCCGCGCGTCGCGCTACTACCAGACCGGCGAGCGCTTTATTCATCCGCGCTCCAAGCACAGCATGGACATCTACGCCAAGTCGGTCGCGCTGTTTAAGGAGGCCACTGCGCTCATGCGCCGCCCGCGTATCGAGCCGGTGGAGGTGCCGTATGGAAATACGACGCTGCCGGGGCTGTTGGTACACCCCGACCCCGAAGCCACGCACGGGCGCCCTGCCCCCGCCATGGTGTTCTTCGACGGCTTCGACGTCACCAAGGAGCTGCAATATGGCTACGGCATACCCGACCTCGCCGCGCGCGGCGTCGGCTGCCTGATCATGGACGGGCCGGGCAATGGCGAGAGCGTGCGCTTTCGCAATCTGCCG
>JASHVC010000398.1 GCA_030039655.1 Xanthobacteraceae bacterium
CCAAAGCGCCCACGATCTCCTTCGGCCGGTGGTCTGGCCGATATTCGAGCACAAAGGCACCCAGCGGATATTTTGTGAACCAGGCGACGAGACCGGTTAGATCGATGCTTTCGCCGTAGTATTCGCTTTTATCAAGTTTGGCGATTTCAGCGATGTCCGCCTCGGAGGCGGGGCGGACGTCGTAGCGGTCGTCGTCCAATGTTGGCGCATTCGGGAGCAAAACGGTCAGCCTCGCGGCTTGTGCCATTCGGTGGCGGTTGAATGAATTCGGCAACTAGAGCCGTTTGGCCAAGCCGGAAAGGCACGCAGCCGGCGTGAGCACACGTATCACGCGCATACGCGGGAGTCGATTACGCTTGCTTGCCGAAGGCGCAGACCTAACGCTAAGTTTCGGCGACGCAATCAACAATGCAGCGGGGATTGGGAGATGAGCGACACCTCAGAGCGACCGACGGCCACAGCACAAAAAGCTCCGCGCGGCCGTTTCAGCTTTGCTTGCTCATGCTGCCAACGGGCGGTCCCGTTTGTGGACTCTTCGCGGCGAAATTTCCTCGCCAGCGGAATCGCCGCTCTCGGCCTTGGTGCGTCGACCGGCGCGGCGATGTTGGCGTCGGGAAGTCCGGCGGAGGCTCGGACGCCACGGCCGCCGGCGCGCATCGACGTTCATCATCATTATCTGCCGCCAGCTCATTTGGCGGCGATGGGTGACAATCGTGTCAATGGCGCGGCACCCAAATGGACGGTGGAGTTATCTTTCGCCGACATGGAGAGAGCCGGCGTCACCAAGGCTGTACTGTCTCTGATGCCGCCCGGCGTATGGTTCGGCGATCCGATTGCGGCGCGCAAGCTGGCACGTGAGTGTAATGAATTCGGTGCGCAGCTGGTCAAGGATAATCCCGGACGGTTCGGCTTATTCGCCGCTCTGCCGCTGCCGGACACCGAGGGAAGTTTGCGTGAAATCGAATATGCGCTCGATGTGCTCAAGGCCGATGGGATCGGCCTCTTTACGAGCTACGGCGACAAATATCTTGGCGATCCCGCGTTCGTGCCCGTGTTCGAAGAACTCAATCGACGAAAGGCAGTCGTTTACACCCATCCGATCGTTCCGGTCTGTTGTGCCGGTCTCATCAAAGGAGTTTCGTCCGCCACTATCGAGTTCGCGACCGACACCACCCGCACCATCGCGAGCCTCATCTTTGGCGCCGGCGGCACCGCATTCCGTTGCCCCGACGTCAAGTTTATTTGGTCGCATAGTGGCGGTACCTTGCCGTTCCTGATCGGGCGTTTTATCCGCGAGCAGTTTGTCAAAAAGGACCCGCGCATGCCCGACGGGCCGGTGCCGGTCGTGCGGCGGTATTTCTATGAGATCGCGCAGGGCAACGAGCCTGGGCAATTCGCGGCCTTGCTGAAACTCGTTCCGGTCTCGCAGTTGATGTTCGGGTCCGACTTCCCGTTTCGGGACGCGATTGAAGCCGTCCACGGCTTGGACGCTTATCGCTTCTCGGCGGCGGATCGTTCGTCCATCAACCGCGAAAATGCGCTGCGGCTGCTGCCGCAGCTCGCCGGCTAAGTGACTGATTTTGATTGCTGATGCGCATTACCTAATGTTCACTTCACATTTTTGCCAACCAATGCAGTATTATGAATATGAGTGTGCTCTCTGGTGAGGCTACACAGAATCACGGGTCCCTCGGCTGCCGGCTGGCGGGACGAGGTTAGGGAAGGGAGAATCCACATGACACGCACTTTTGGTGCGGCAGTATTCGCGGCGGGCTTGGCGCTCGCCACTCTGATGCAGCCCGCGGCGGCGCAATACTACGGATACGGGCCTCCGCCACCGCCGCCCGATCCAGCTGCGCCGGTCGGCGGCGCCATTGCGGGTGGTGTGGTTGGCGGCATCATCGGCGGCGCATTGGGCCGCGGCCCAGGCGCTGTTGCCGGCGCCATCATCGGCGGCACGACCGGCGCCGTCATCGCTTCGGAAGCGCAGGCGCGTCCGGGCGGTTATTTCTGGTGGCGCGGCGGTTGCTATTACCGCTATCCGAACGGTGCTTGGTCGCAGCCCCTCTATCCGAGCTACTGCGGCTACTGAGATTCGTGGATCCGGGCGGGCTTAAGGCCTGTCTTCAGCCACTCGCGGCTAAGGCCGGCGGCGCTTCTGGCTCCGTCGGCTTTTTCGCGCGCGCTCGGAAGAAACTGAGCACGCGCTGCGCGGCTTCAGGTTTTAGGAGCTCAAAACTTGCTAGCGCCTGCTCGATAGCGTCGGACGACATCCCACGATCGGCCGCGTGCAGGAGCAGAACGACTCTGGTCGTCGCCGGCGACAGGCCGGCGACCTTGGCGAAGATCAGCACGAGTTCGGCACTGGGGTCGAGGAGCGCGCGCTCGACAACCTCGAACGGAGCTTCGCACAGCAGCGACAGCGCCGCCGCCGTCTCGGCGAATTTGCGGTCGCGCGCATAGAGGTAGACGTCGGCATCGCCGATCGGGTGAGCGCGGTTCTGCCGTTCTACTTCTGCCCGCGCCGCGATGAAATCCAGCGAGGCCTTGCGGTTGCCACTGCCGCCATCAGCAAGCTCACTCACCGCCCCCCGTGGGCTGGGTCCGGAATTCATCTGCTCGGCCGCCAGCCCTCGTTCCGCGCGGGCGGCCTTCTCGGCGAGCCATTGGCGGACGTCGCCGCGCTTGCCCATTTCCGCGGCCAACGCCTGGTCGTCGGCGGCGCGCCGCACCAGTAGATGCAAACCGGCATCGGAGAAGCGGGCGCCCGGGTTCTTGACCATCAGTTGCAAGACGTTGCGGTCGCCGCGTTCGGCCAGCACGTCGGTCAATGGCTCGCTTAAGGTCGTTCGCCGCGCAATGGCTGCCAGGTGCTGCTGGCTCTTGCTTACGGCGAAAGAGAGAATTTTGCCGTCGCCGATCCGTTCCGAATGGCTGAGGACCGGTTGCGCCACTTCGATCGCCTCATCGGAGGCGAGGGTGTGGACGACGTTCTTTGGGGCGTTGGCAATCGGCGCCAGCCGCCGCCCCAACTTGGCGCGCGCCTTGGCATCGGTGGTGTCGAGGAGGCGCATCATCACGTTATCGAACAGGGCGATCTGCTCTTCGGAATAATGCGGCGCGCCGTTGACGAAGAGTTCGGCGATGCGAGTTAGCATCTCCACACGGCGCGCATCCGGGCCGGAGGCAAGCGCAACCTCGAGTTCGTCGAGCAGGGGTTGGATGCGCATGGGGTTCGGATCGCACGCCATTGAAGTCGTTAGGAGAATGCCGCCGCAAGGGTGAACAAAATCTTGCTCTCGGCGGCCGGGTGTCGCGTCGCTGGAAGTTAACGAAACGATAATAGGTGCCGCGCGGGCGCGACGTGGTCAGCGCCGGCGAAAGATTCCCATGCGCGCATAGACTTCGGCGGGGACGCGGTAATCGCGTAGTACGGGCCGTGGGTCGCGTAGTCCGCAGGCCTCGCGCTGGACCATGAACAGCCAGAGCGCATCGCTGGCGTCCTGAATTAGCCGGGCGTGTTCTGAGTCGCGTTCCGGGTGCGCGGTTTCGTGGCTGGAGAGGGCTAGGAGCGCCGCTTCGAGGGCGTGGCCTAGTCGGCCGAGCGCGCTCGCCTGCTCTTGGGCGATCTCGTAGTCGAGCGCGACCACGTGCGACGGTCGTGAATTGCCGTGTGGCGGCCGTAACGTCATGCGGACCGAAATCGAAGCCTCGCTGCAACGATGAGGCTAAGGCGCCCAGGTTACTAGCGTAACGCCAGCGGCCGCGTCGAGGTCGCGGCGCGGACCTGG
>JASHVC010000399.1 GCA_030039655.1 Xanthobacteraceae bacterium
GGCCGGCGGAGATTCCCGAAAGCGCACCCTATATCGGCACGTTCGCCACGACCGATGAGCAGAAGCAGCTCCTGCATGTACTCAATGGCGGCGACGAGGTCGGGCGACCCTTCATCATGTCGAAGCAGGTGCCGGCCGATCATCTCGCCGTCGTTCGCAAGGCGTTCGACGACACCATGAAGGACCCGGGCTTCCTCGCCGACATGGCCAAAGAGCAGCTTCCGGTGCATCCGATTGCGGGCGAGCAGGCGGCAAAAATCGTCGACGAACTGATCGGTGTGCCTGCCACCATTATCGCGCTCGCCAAGCCGATCTACGAGTAGCAGGGGTCAGGCATCAGGTATCAGGCATCAGAGATTAGGTTTGTCAGGATCGGCCGCCAGCGCCCGAGTGCTGACCTGTCCTGATGCCTGATACCTGATGCTGATCCCTGAAAGTGCAACGTCCTGTTCACTATGATGGCCCGGCCGTGATTCCCGCCACATTCTGAACACGCTGGGCTTTATACAGTGCCTGACGGGTGTGGGGCCGGGGTGTATGTGGCGTAGCGTCAGTGTTGCGTTGAGGCGGCTTGCGCCGGTGGGCGTATGCGCCGCCATGTCGCTTCTCCTCGCGCATTGCGCAGGGTCGAATGTCGATCCGCGCTACGGGGTCTCAGCAAGCCCTCGTGTCGTCGACCTCGGCCAACCCGTGCGGAAAGGCGGCGGTGTCTATCGGGTCGGTACGCCTTACGTGGTCGCCGGCAAAACCTATGTGCCGACCGAAGATCCGCATTATGCGGCCGTCGGTGTCGCATCCTGGTATGGCGAGGACTTTCACGGCCGCTACACAGCCAACGGCGAGATTTACGATCTCAACGCCATCTCGGCGGCCCATCCGACCATGCCGATCCCGAGTTACGCACGGGTGACCAATCTCAGTAACGGCCGCTCGCTTGTGGTCCGCGTGAATGATCGGGGGCCTTTCGCGCCCAACCGCGTTATCGACGTGTCAGTGCGGGCGGCAAAGCTCCTTGATTTCTACGATCGTGGGCTCACACGCGTGCGCGTCGAATATCTCGGCCACGCGCCCCTGGAAGGCTCCAACGATCGGATCTTGCGGGCCACGCTACGCGAGAACCAACCTGCCCCCCATCCGAATACCATCACGCTTGCCGATACCGAGGGCCCGGACTTCCCGCCAGCACCGCCGCCTCTGCCACCTACAGCTCTCTTTACCAGCGCCGCGGCCAAGTTTTCGTCGCGCGATCCGCACCCGGCGCACGCCATGTCGTACGCCGATCCTGCCGTTCCAGCTGGCACCTCGGAGGGCACTGCCCAGTTCCTCAATGGGCGTGGGCTTTACTGAGCCAACATCAGTATTCATAGGAATTTTCGGCTGCGGCTTCGCTTGTCCCCAATTGGGGCGTGTAGATAGCACGCTCCGCGCGTTTTCCGCGCGACAGTTTCGCCCGCGGTGGATTATTATTAATTACATGGGCGGACAGCTGATGGTTGGGTGAGGAGGTGACGTTTGTGAACCGGGCGATCCGGGCGACAGCGGCTTTGGCGGCAGTTGCGGCTGCGGTGGCGGTTCTCGCCGCCAGCAGTGTGGCACCACGCGCCGCCGGCGCTCCCCCGGGCACCTTTCAGACCAGTGTGCCCAACGCCATTCTGCTCGATCCCGAGACCAACAGCATCTTGTTCGAGAAAAACGCCGACCAGCCCGTCGCGCCGGCCAGTCTTGCCAAGCTGATGACACTGGAGTTCGTTTTCAATCAACTCAAGGAGGGCAAGCTCAAGCTCGACCAGCAATTCACCATCAGCGAAAACGCGTGGCGCAAGGGCGGGGCGCCGTCTCATGGCTCTACGATGTTCGCCGCCATTCATAGCCAGGTGAGTTTGGATGATCTCGTACACGGCATCATCATCGATTCCGCCAACGATGCCTGCATTGCCATCGCCGAGGGGTTAGCCGGTAACGAAGCTGCCTTTGGCCAGATGCTGACTAAGCGAGCGCGAGAAATCGGCCTTGAGCATTCGACTTTCACCAATGCGACCGGCTACTCCGATCCGCGCCTACGCGTCACCGTGCGCGACCTCGCCCAGTTGGCGCGCCACATCATGCATACCTATCCAGAGTACTACTCTTATTTCGCACTGCGCGATTTCACGTGGAACAAAATCCATCAGGAGAACAGGAATCCGCTCCTGGGCATGGGCATTGGCGCCGACGGACTGAAAACCGGCGACACCGCCGAGGCAGGATTTACGCTGGTGGGTTCGGCCGTGCAGGAAGACTTGCGGCTGATCGTCGTGCTCACCGGCGCGAAGTCGGAGAAAGAGCGGGCCGACGAAGCGCGTAAGTTGCTGGAGTTTGGATTTCACGGCTTTCAGGCGCGGGTTCTGTTTGCCGAAGGCCAGACCGTGGGCGAAGCCAGGGTGTTCGGCGGCGACAGCCGCTATGTGCCGTTGGTCGGCCACGGCATCATTCGAGTGATGATCCCACGTGAAAACGAGGAGCGGTTGTCCGCCCGTATCGTCTATACGGGCCCGATACCTGCCCCAATCAGCAAGGGCCAGCCCATCGGCAAGCTTCGGGTTTGGCGCGGTGAAAACCTGGCCCTCGAAGTTCCACTGGCGGCCGGCGAGGACGTGGGCAAGGGCTCGATGTCCCGGCGCGCCATGGACGGCGCCACCGAACTGGTGATCGGCCTGTTTCGGGCCGGCGTCGGACGGCTATAGGGTTGCGTCGTCTCGTAGGCCGGTCGCGTATTCGCCTCACCGCGCGCCTAATGTTGTTGGCTGGGACCGTGCTTGCATAACAGCGGCTAAGATATTGATTGTTATGGATCACAAAGTCGAACCCAAGGTTGGCGTCGGCGCTTCCCAGGCCAAGGAAGGGCGCGGCAAGTTCATCACGTTGGAGGGGGGCGAAGGTGCCGGAAAATCAACGCAGGCGCAGACGCTGGCGGACCATCTGCAATCAGTCGGGCTAGGTGTGCTTCTGACCCGCGAGCCTGGCGGTTCGCCCGGTGCTGAGATCATTCGCCAGGTGCTGTTGTCCGGGGCCGCTAAACCTCTTGGCGCGGAAACCGAAGCGGTGTTGTTCGCCGCCGCCCGTGAAGATCACGTCAAATGCGCGATCGAGCCTGCCCTGGCGGCCGGCAAGTGGGTCGTGTGCGACCGCTTCGCCGATTCCACGCGGGTCTATCAGGGCGCGCTCGGCAAAGTCGATGTGCGCTTCATCAAAGGCCTTGAGCGGATTTCCATCGGCGATCTGGCGCCGGATATCACGCTCATCCTCGATCTGCCGGTCGATGAAGGACTAAAACGCGTCGCAAGTCGCCGGGGCGGCGCTAAGCCTGACCGCTTTGAGGCCGAGGATCCGGATTTTCACCAGAAGCTGCGCAGCGCCTATTTGGCGCTCGCCCGGCAAGAGCCGGAACGCTGCGTGGTGATCGACGCCAACCGGAGCATCAAGAAGATCGCCAAAGAAATCTGGTCCGTCGTCGAGTCCAAACTCGATCCCGCGGCCGCCCACGCCACAGCGAAAAAATCACGGTGGTGGGGTTGATCGCATGAGCGGCAAATCTAGCGACGAAGAACCCACCGAGCCGCCGCATCCACGCGTGACCACAGACTTGTTTGGTCACGCCGGCGCCGAGGCGGCATTTCTCGCCGCCTATCGGGGCGCCCGCGTGCCGCACGCATTTCTCATCGTCGGCCCTAAAGGCATCGGCAAGGCGACTTTGGCGTACCGCATCGCTCGATTTGTGCTCGCGCATTCCGATCCGGCGGCGGCCTGGGTGCAGAAGGCCAAATCGTTAGCGGTCGATGCGAGCGATCCGGTGGCGCGCCGCATCGCCGCGCAAGGGCAGGGCGATCTCCTCATTCTCGAGCGCACACCCAACGAGAAAGGCGTATTGCGACAGCAGATCGCCGTCGACGACGTACGCCGGACCGTATCGTTTTTCGGCTCGACGGCCGGGGAGGGCGGTTGGCGTATCGCCATCGTGGATGCGGTGGACGAACTCAATCGGTCGAGCGCGAACGCACTGCTCAAGGTGCTAGAGGAGCCGCCGGAGCGGGCCCTACTCCTGCTCGTCAGTCACGCGGCGGCGCGAGTGCCGCCGACTTTGCGGTCGCGCTGCCGTATCATCACGCTGCGGCCGCTGACGGAGCCCGATGTCGCTGCGGCCGTCGCCGCCGCAACCGGGACTGCGGCAAGCGATCCGCAGGTACAGGCGGCCGCGGCCGCCGCCGAAGGCTCCGTCGCCCGCGCGTTGGCGTTGCTCGACGAAGACGCCTTGGCGCTGCGTCAGCAGGCTCTCGATCTTCTCGACGGGCTGCCGGCACTCGACCCCAACGGCATGCACGCGCTCGGCGATGCGCTCGCCGGGACCGATCCACAGCCGCTCGCGAGCTTCATCGATACGGTCAACGCTTGGCTCTCCAGTCGCTTGGGCCGCGAGGGCAGGGACCATGCCGAGATCGGCCGCCTGGCGCGGCTGGCAGAGGTCTGGGAGCGCATCAATCAAGCCGCGCGCGATGCCGCCGAGTACAATCTCGAGCGAAAACCTCTGGTTTTCAACGTGTTCGGCTTGCTTGCCGAGGCCACGCGGCGTTGATACCTACGGCAAATGTCTGCGCAGCCCTATTACCTGACGACCGCCATCGCGTATCCGAACGGTCCGCCGCATATCGGCCACGCCTACGAAGCCATCGCCACGGACGCGATCGCGCGCTTCATGCGGCTTGATGGCTATGACGTATTTTTCCTGACCGGCACCGACGAGCACGGCATCAAGATGGTGCAGACGGCGGGCAGGGAGAAACTGAAGCCGAGCGAATTGGTCGAGCGCAACGTGCCGCGCTTCCAGGCCATGGTGAAAAAGCTCAATTGCTCGAACGACGAATTCATCCGCACCACCGAGCCCCGGCATCACCGTTCCTCCGAAGCGATTTGGAAACGCATGGAGGAGGCCGGCGA
>JASHVC010000024.1 GCA_030039655.1 Xanthobacteraceae bacterium
ACGACGAAACGGATTTGCTTGCCGCGATAAAAGCTCGCCACATCCTCGGCGTGCGCGGACGATACGGCTGCGAGCAGACTCGTCATTGCGAGGAGCGCTAGCGACGAAGCAATCCAGCACGTCGCTTCAGAACTGGATTGCTTCGCTGACGCTCGCAATGACGGCATTACTTCCATAGCTGCTCGGTGGCGAGGTCAGCGCCTTCGCGCAGCGCCTTGAACTTCTCCCAGACTACGGTCGGATGCACCTCGGTGCGGTACAGCGCCTGCGAGGAAAAGCCGCAATCGGCCGCCGCGATGACGTTCTCGCGGCCGACCAGCTTGGCAAAACGCACGATGCGCTCGGCGATTAGCTCCGGATGTTCGACAATGTTGCTGGCGTGGGTGATCATGCCCGGCGCCAACACTTTGCCGTCCGCGAGCTTGATGCGCTCGAACAGATGGTACTCGTGCTCGTGGCGCGGATTGGCGGCTTCGAAGCTGTAGGAGCCGGCGTTGATCTTCAGCACAAATTCGATGATGTCGGAAAGTGCCGCTTCATAAATGCGTGGGCCTTCGTTGATGCCGTAACAGGTGTGGAAGCGCGCTTTCTCGGGCGCAATGCCGGCGAGCGCGGCGTTGGTCGCCTCCACGTAAATTTCGGCCCGGCGGCGCATTTGCGCGCGGTCGAGATCTGGCTCGAAGAAAATATCCGGCAGGAATGGATCGTCGATCTGCACCAGGATGCCGGCATCGACGATGGCACGATATTCCTTGGCGAGCTCGGCGGCCAGCGCGTGGAAATATTCCTCGTCGGACTTGTAGTATTCATTCACGCCGACGCCCGACGCCGCCGTGGCCGGCAGAAAGACGTGATGATCGGGCACGCCTGCCGCCGCTGCAGCGCGCTTGACGTTGGCGATATCCCTTTTGACGAAGGCCTCACCGCGATATTTGATCGGGCCGACGCACACCACCGGCGCCAGGCTGACGATGGCGCCGCCCATCATCGCCTGCTTGAAATACTCGGCGTAATACTCAGGGAACGCCGCGACCTCCTGAGCAAACAGCTTCAGCTTCTGGCCCGGTCGGCGCTCAAAGCCTTCCAGGCGCTCGTGGACGTACGTGAAAAATCCCGGCTTGGAAAATTCGCCGTCGGTGACGATATCGATGCCGCATTCCGCCTGCTTGCGAACAACTTCATCCACCGACTTCGCTAGCAGCGTCTCGAACTTTTTCTCATCGTAGGGCTGCCCCGTGAACTTCGCCTTCATCAGGTCGAGCAGGTCGTGCGGGCGCGGCAGGCTGCCGATATGTGTCGTCTGGATGCGGTCGGTGTTCTGCTGAATGTTCATGACTGGTTTCTTTGGCTAGGCGTGCACCTTGCGGACGTCATTCGTGGTGCAGAGGGTTTCAAACAAACGGCCAGGACAATTGCGCCGGTCTGTCACGCCCAGAAGCGCGAGTGCGTGAAAGATCACGGCCTGATTGCTGGTCACCACAGGGCGATCGAGCTTCTGTTCGATCTCGGCGATGACCGGAAACACCGAAATGTTGGCGCAGCTCAAGAGGTAGGCGTCGGCGTCCGGACGCGCTGCTTCGAGCGCGCGCTCGCGCCAGAACTGCGCCGGCGTCGCGCAATATTCGTCGCTGCCTTTGAGCGCAAAGCCGTGGGCGTGAACGACCTCGTAGTCTGCTTTGATGAGAAACTCCGCCTCTTCTTCGGTCACATGCGCGCTGTAAGGCGTGAGCAGGACGATGCGGCGGGCGGAGAGCGCATCGAACGCATAACGGATCGCGCTCGCCGTAGTGGTCGCCTGCGGCGCGCCAGCGTGCTTGAGCGCGGCCAGAAGCTTCGCCTCGCCGGCGAGGCCCTCAGCGGTGGAATTAGCAGTGCAGTGGAAGGCCACGACATCACAGCGCGCGTCCATCAAGGTCGCCACCGCTTCCGCGACACGCGGCATGAGAGCGTCAATGGTGACGCGGTGGGCGCCGGTCATACGCAACCGCGCCACGTGGGCCACGACGCCCGGCGGCACGTGCCGCACCATCTCGCCCTCAACCATGCGGTTCGAGGACGGAATGATCAAACCAATACGCGCGGGCATGCCGCTCTCCTTGAGGTTTCCTTCGTCGTCCCGTCTGCCGCGGAGCAACGCGGATTATACGCCCGCGGCGGCAAAGCCAAACAGCGTAAGATTGAAAAGCCTAGATGGAAAAGCCTTGCGGCGTGCGCTCGGGCATCACCTGACGCATGATGGCTTCCACGTCGCCGAGCACCCACAGCTCCGTGATCAGGCCGTTGCGCGCGGTGAAAAACGCAGCCCCGCTCCAGACTATGGCGCGGCCGGTGGCCTCAACGCCGAAGAACTTCGCCCGATGAGTGCCGGTAAAGCGCATCTTCGCCGCCGCTCGCTCCTCGGTCGCGATCAAATCCTCAACGGTGCAGGTGAAATGCTCCAACGCTGCATGGACTGAACGCAGATAGGCGATGAACCCTTCGGGGCCGCGCAACTCGGGCCCAAGCGAAGCGCGGAAAATAAAGTCGGCGTCAAGAATCTCGCGCGCTGCCTGCTCGTCCGCCCTATTCCACACCACATCGTAAAAACGCTCGACGAGCGCTTTCGCCGTTACTGCCACTCAACCCCCCTACTAGCCAAAACCCCTTCCCAATCCTCGCGCGGAGTTTAGAGCCGCGCCCGCCGTCTGTCCCGGCCGACGCAACGGCACGGTTGCCAAATCCATGCGTGCATTGCAGGCAACTTCGGCTTTTCGGTTGACGCGCCTGCGCCCGGTGCAAGACTGATGCACGGTCTATGCGCCGCCGCCCGGGAGGATGCCATGCGCCCCGTTTTGCGCCCTGTTCGTCTCGCCGCTTTCGCGCTGCTGTGCGCGATTACCGTTGCGCCTGCCGCCGCGCAGGAGCCCTACCCCACTCGGCCGATCCATATCATTGTCCCCTTCCCTGCGGGCGGTCCGTCGGACGTGCTCACGCGCATGATCGGCGAGCGCATGAGCGCGGATTTCGGCCAGGCCATCGTCGTCGATAATCGGCCCGGCGCGAACACGGTGATCGGCGCGCAACTGGCGGCGAAGGCCGCGCCCGATGGCTACACATTGCTCATGGCGATCGATTCGACGCTGGTGATGAACCAATACCTCTACGCCCACTTGCCCTACGATCCGCTCAACGATTTCGCACCGGTTTCGATCGCGGCGGAGAACGTGGGGTTGGTTGTAGTGAACGCCGAGAGCGATCTGAAAACCGCAAAGGACTTAATCGCCAAAGCCAAGGCGGCGCCGGGCAAATTGAATTGCGGCGCCGGCACCATCACGACCAAGCTCACCTGCATCTTGTTCAACGAGAAAGCCGGCGTCGAAACCGTGCTGATCTCCTATAACGGCAGTGCGGAAGTTGCTCAGGGCGTTCTGACTCACAGCGCCGATTTCGTCTTCGATGGTCCCTCCGCAGAACTTCCGCTGATTCAATCGGGGCACCTGCGCGCGATAGCCAAGCTCGACGCCCGGCCGTTCCCACCGGTGCCCGATCTTCCGACGCTCGATGCCGCCGCTGGCATCAATCTCGGCGACCTAACGGTGTGGAACGGGCTCGTCGCGCCGCACGGCACGCCGCCGGGTATAGTCGACAAACTCGCGGTGGAAACCGCGAAGGTCATCAATGACCCGGCCTTCAAAGCCAGGGCCGAGGCGGTTGGGATTTATCCGGTGAGCAGCACGCCCACGGAATTCGCCGCTTTCATTCGCGAGCAGGCGGCACGCTGGCCCGAGACTGTGAAAAAAAGCGGCATGCATTTTGATTGATGCAAAGCTTGCAGGAAGTCGCAAAACTTAAAACCATGACCGACATCGACCTTTTCTCGCACTTCCGCCTCGGCCCGCTGGCGCTGCCCAATCGCATTGTGATGGCGCCCATGACGCGCAATCGCGCCGGGCCGGGCGATGCGCCGACCGCACTCAACGCTACCTACTACGCGCAGCGCGCCGACGCCGGGCTGATCGTCGCCGAAGCTTCGCAGGTGTCGCCGCAGGGTCTCGGCTATCCACACACGCCGGGGATTTACAGCGACGCGCAGATCGCCGGCTGGAAGCTCGTCACCGACGCCGTGCACGCAGCGGGCGGCCGGATTTTCCTGCAGCTCTGGCATGTGGGGCGCATCTCGCATCCCTCGCTGCAGCCGGACGGCGCGCTGCCGGTGGCGCCGTCGGCCATCGCACCCGCCGGCCAGGCGTGGACGCTCGACGGCATGAAGCCCTATGTCACGCCGCGCGCCCTGGAGATCGCGGAGATTCCCGGCCTCATCGCGCAATACCGCCAAGGCGCGGCGAATGCGAAAGCCGCGGGCTTCGACGGCATCGAAGTGCACGCCGCCCACGGTTACCTGCTCGACCAGTTCTTGCGCGACAAGACCAATCACCGCACCGACAAATACGGCGGCAGCGCCGAGAACCGCGCGCGCCTCGTCGTCGAAGTCATGGAGGCGGTGGCGAGCGTGTGGGGCGGCGATCGCGCCGGCGTGCATCTATCGCCAACCAATCTCGCCTTCAACGACATCTCCGACAGCGACCCAGCGCGGACCTTCGCCGCCGCGGTGCGCGCGCTTGACCGGCTCGGCCTCGCTTATCTGCATCTGGTCGAGCCGGGACCAGCCGATCCGGTCGGGCCTGGGCCGCGGCTCGACGCAGCATTCTTCCGCCCGCTGTGGCGCAGCGCGCTCGTCGCCAACAAGGCCTACGACCTCGATCGGGCCAACGCGGTGCTGCGCAGCGGCGCCGCCGATCTCGTTTCCTTCGCCACGCTGTTTATCGCCAACCCGGATCTGCCTGAACGCTTTCGCCGCGGCGCCCCGTTCAATCCGTCCGAACGCAAGACGTTTTATGGCGGCGGCGCCGCCGGATATACGGATTATCCGGCGCTCGGCGCGTGATGTGCCGTTTTCACTGACTCAATGTCCGCGCGACGCGGAAGCCGAGGTTAAAGTAGACGCTGTGCGATGTGACCAGGAGACGGCTGGCGGAGCGGACCGAGGCAGGGACGACATTCCAGGTGCCGCCGCGGGCGACGCGGCTTTCGCAGGCGCCGCCG